>CAZDYA010000066.1:0-7499 GCA_964509515.1 uncultured Spirochaeta sp. | reverse complement strand
CTCCCAATCAGGATCAGCCACCACGGTCGGTGCGATATATCGCTGGGCCGCATCAATCTGACCGCCAGCCAGCACAGTCTGCCCATCCAGCAAACGCCCAAGACGTTCAACATGCCGATCAGAGATAATGCGGGCAAAATCAGGGCTCGCTGACGGATCGTCACCAAAGAACTCTTTTATAACATCAAGTATCTTCTCCTGCAAAGCCTCCCGCACATCCCGATGCACCAGCACATAATCGGGTGCAACACAAATCTGGCCGGCATTACTGAATTTCCCCCATACAATCTTGTGAGCTGCCAAATCCAGATTGGCCGTCGCATCGACAATCACCGGGCTCTTGCCCCCCAGCTCCAGGGTCACCGGCACCAAATTTTCCGCCGCCGCCCGCATGACAATCTTGCCAACCTGGGGACTGCCGGTAAAAAAGATAGTATCAAAGGGCAGCGCCAGCAGATCGCCCGTCTCACGAACCCCGCCGGTAACCACCGCTATATAGGCAGGGTCAAAAAACTCGTCGATCATCCCCTGCAAGGCCTTCTCGCAGGCCGGCGCAATCTCGGAAGGCTTAAGAACTGCCGTGTTACCCCCGGCAATTGCCCCAATCAGCGGCGACAGCAAAAGCTGCACCGGATAATTCCATGGCGAAATGATCAGCGCGCTGCCGTAAGGGTCCTTGTATATCCGCGCACTCCCCGGCCAATGCACCGCCTCGACCCGCACCTTTTCGGGACGCATCCAGCGCCGCAGGTTTTTCAGGGCATGCGAAATCTCCATGTACAAAATCCCGATCTCGCTCGAAAAAGCCTCAAACTCCGGCTTGGCCAAATCAGCCTTAACCGCCGCCAAAAGCCTCTCCTCCCAGGCCTTTATGGCCTCGCGCAAACGCAAAAGCATCGCCCGCCTGAAAGCATAATCCTTGGTCGCCCCGCTCTCAAAATACGCCCGCTGCACCTGCAACATGGCCGCATAACGTTTTTCACTACTCATAAAATACCACCTGTATAAAAAGATAAGGGCCCATCAATCGGGTGCCTTATCGCCCGTGGGCGGCCCCAACGCCGCCCACCGCCTCGCAACTACAAAAGCAGATTCGCCGCAGCCAGCGCTGCGGCGCAGCCCTGGCTGGCCGCCGTAACAACCTGCGCCGGGCCGACGCTGGTTACATCGCCGGCGGCAAAAATACGCGGATCGGATGTCCGCATGGCCTCATCGACCAGCACATGACCATCGGGAGTTTTCTTGACATCAACAAAGTGCGAATTGGGTTCGCGGCCGGCCTCAATAAACACCCCTGTCACATTCAATTTTCGATGGATGTTACCAGCACCGTGCCCCAAATCAGATATCAGTATGCCGTCAACAGCCGCATCGCCGGTAATCTCCTCGACCCTGGTGGCCGTCAGCACGTCAATCTTGCCCTTGCCCTTGGCGCGGGCAATGCGCTGCTGCAACAACTTCTCGCCGCGCAAGCGCCCTTCCTGTTCAATCAGATAAACCTTGGAGGCAATCTCGCTCAAATGCAGGGCGGCCTCCATGCCAGCATTACCGCCTCCGATAACGGCCACTTTCTCGCCGGCATACATGGGTCCGTCGCAAACAGCACAATGTGACACCCCCTGACCGGCCGGCCGCAGTTCGCCAGGCACATGCAGCCGGCGGTGCCTTGTTCCGGTGGCCACAATGACCAGGGCAGCGCAAAAATTACGCCCATCTGCAGCCTGGGCAATCAACTCATCATCTTCATGCCGCAAGCCGGTAATACGCGCGCCTTCGATTATCTCTATCTGATTATAATTATGAACATGCTCAATAAACCTGTCGGCCAGTTCGAAACCTGCAATACTTGTAAAACCCAGGTAGTTTTCCACTAGCGCCGTCTGGGCAATATAGCCGCCCAGCTCATCGGCCACCAGCAACACGTTTGACCCAGCCCGCGCCGCATACACCGCCGCCGACAGCCCAGCCGGCCCGCCTCCGATTATCATGATCCGGCGCTGCTCATCACAGCCGTCACCTTGCATTTCGGCCAGGGGTGACAAACTGGCCCCGGACTGATGCCCGGCCTGCCCCTTCACTGCCCGTCTCCAGCCTGAATTTCGGCCAGCACTTTTTCCAGCTTGCTGCGGATAAAACCAGGGTAGAATTCGCCCTGCAACTCGACCACCGGCACCAGTTTGACCCCGGTTTTTTCCTTTAGCATCCTGGCAACTTCAGGGTCTGCCGAAACATCGACCTCATCGTATTCAACCCCTTGCGAAGCCAGAAACTGCTTGGCCCGCTGACACTGCGGACAAATCGGACTGGAATATACCGTTGCCTTGATCGCCATAATCAACCCCCCGTCCAACTATTTACATTGGTCTAACTATCATACCCAAATAATATGCTCCGATCCCAAACAGCACCAACGAAGCCAACAGGGTTACCCAAATCACTGCCTTGTCAGGACCATACCAAACCCGCTTGGTATAAACCGCTGCCACCAGCACCACAAGCTCGATAAGCAGATAAAAAAACAGGTACATAAGAATCAGCAGCATCGAAGGAATTATTCCGGCACCAGATTCAGCCAACAGTCCGGAAAAGATCATTGGCAGAGCTATGGAACAAGGCAGCTCAACAACCGTAATAACCGCCGCAAAGGCTATCAGGACCGCAGCAATAGCCGCAATCCCTACCCCTGGACGGGAGATCACCTCACCAACCTTATCCTGCAGTCGCACAATCAGCTTGTTGGACTGCATATCACAACCCGGACCATATTTTCTGTAAAGTAGAAACCGGCGAAAGAAATATACACCACCAATTATACCGGCTAGTGCCAAAACAAACTTCATTATCTGCAGGTACTGAAACAATTGACTAAGCGTACCATACCAGACAAAAACCAGACCGCCGTAAACCACTGCCGTAGTCAGCAGAAAGAGCCCGCCAAACAGCAGGGTCTTTTTGCGCGACTCAAGCCTGATCACGATTGTCAAAATTAAAATCAGGGCGCCAATGCTGCAAACATTCAGACCGTCAACCGAACCAATTACCACTGCCGCCAGCGGCAGGGCAAAGCCGCGGGCATCAACAAGCCCGACCAATGGTATATTTAGCAATATCGGTTTGGGGGTTCCAGCCTCACTGTTCCGCAACTCGCTACCGGTCTGCTCGTAATAACCGGCTGCCGGCTCCCTGCCAAGCGCGCTGGCAACCACTGCCTCGATCTCGGCCCCTGTAGACGGGCCAAAACCAAAGAAGAATTCACCAGCTACAAAGGTCATTGGCGTTCCAATACGCTCCAGTTTAATTCCGTATTCAAAGGCCAACTCATTCAGCACATCCTTGTTGTTATCAAGGTTGTAACGGTTAATGTTGACCTCGGGATAATTGGGGATAATTCGTTCATCAAAAAAGGCGCTTTGCTTGATGCAAAAACTGCATCCAGGGTGATAGAAATAATGCAATTCCAGGCTTTCCGGTTTAGCATCCTCAGCGGGAGCTGCATCATCGGCAAAGGCCGGCAAAAGGCAAAAAAACAGCAACAATAAAGACACAAGTAAAACTAAACGGCGCATAAAACCTCCGAAGCCACAAGGAATGATAAAATGTTATCCCTTGCGGCCTGCATCGTCAAGTAATGCTGTAAATTCACCTCCATTTTAAAGAAATAGTAATATAACAGGATAATATATAAAGAACTACCTTGATTTTTTAATGGTAAATTCTTTACTCTACGCAACATTAAACAGAATAAGGAGAGAAAAGATGGTAGATGAAAAACCAAGCTTTTCAAACCCATTTAGTGTGGGTGTCACAGGATTAGCAGTTGCATGTTTCGCATTGGCACCGGTATTAACCGGAATAGCAGACGGAAAGGCAGGATTTATTCCATGGGCTATCATGTTTGGTGGTTTCGCTCAATTGATTGGCGGAGTCATTGACCTAAGAAACAAGAGTATTCTGGGTGGAACAGCTCTTACCATGTATGGCCTGCTTTGGATTTCACTTGGCATAGAGTACATACTAAATATTACAGGTGCAAACTGGACAACAGGTTCCATTATTGGTGGCAACATTGATATTATGCTCTTATTGATGTCCCTGGGTTTTACCTATGCTTTCGCTTCGACTAACCTGGCTACTTTCCTGTTGCTCGTTCATATCGATTTTGCATTCCTGGGATTAGCCCTAACAAAACTGGGCGTTGTAAACCTGGCCTTCCCATTGGGAATTCTGGTTTATTCTTTAGGTATCTTCTCTATCTATGCAGCTACAGCACATTTGCTGAATACCCATTTCGGAAAAAAGGTTCTTCCAATGGGTCCCGCTTTGATCAAGAAATAATTCTTAAGCAAATAAAAAGGAGCCTTACGGCTCCTTTTTATTTATCCACTCCCACAAAGACCTATTTGGCTCCCCTGCGATAGCGGTTATACGCACTCACCACGCCCTTTAGACCAGCTGTCGAGATATCGGTATCAACCCCAACCCCCCAATAGCGGTTACCGTCTTCAGACTGAATCTGTATATATGCAGCGGCTTCGGTCCCCGCCCCCGATCCAACGGCCTGCTCCTTGAAATCGGCAATCTTGAACCCGCCCCAGCCTTGTTCACGCATGGCCTGAACAAAGGCATCAATCGGCCCGTTCCCACGCCCTCGAATCTCATTCACCTTGCCGTCCCAGGCCACCTTTACCGTACAGGTCAGGGTATGATCACCCATCTCATCGGTCAAAGAACGCAGGCGAATAAACTCCAGCGGCTCGTTCAACTCAAGATAGCTATCCTTGAATATCTGCATTATCTCTTTGGTGCTGGCTTCCCTGCCAAGCTTGTCAGTCGCCTGATTAACAATGCGACCAAACTCCGGATGCATGGTCTTGGGCAGATCAAAGCCGAACTCCTGCAGCATAACGTAAGCCACCCCGCCCTTGCCGCTCTGACTGTTGATACGGATAATCGCCTCGTATGTTCTTCCAATGTCCTTCGGATCAATCGTCAGATATGGAACCTCCCAAGGGACATCCGCATCATTGGCATCAAGCCCAATCCGGCGGTCCATGCCCTTCTTGATGGCATCCTGATGCGAACCAGAGAAGGCCGTAAAAACCAGGTCGCCAGAATATGGGTGCCGAGCATCAACCGGCATCCCGGTCAGCTCTTCATATATCGCCCTGATCCCGGGAACATCACGAAAATCCAAGCCTGATTCAATACCGTCAGAAAAAATGTTCAAGGCAACCGTTACAATATCCAGATTACCGGTGCGCTCGCCATTTCCAAACAAGGTTCCTTCGACCCTTTCTGCGCCGGCCAGCAGCGCCAACTCGGTAGCTGCCACCCCGGTTCCCCGGTCATTATGGGTATGCACGCTGATGATTACCGAATCACGCCTGGCCAGGTTGCGTGACATCCACTCTATCTGGTCAGCATGAACATTTGGCGTTGCCCATTCAACCGTTGCCGGCAGGTTTAAAATAACCGGGCGCTCGGGAGTAGGCTCCCAAATTTCAGTTACCGCATCACAGACCTCTTTGGCATAATCCAGCTCGGTATCACTAAAGCTCTCGGGCGAATACTGAAAGCGCACATCGGTTTCCGGCATGCCAGCGGCCAGCTGCTTGACGGTCTTGGCGCCCCTGATGGCAATATCCTTGATCTCATCGCGCGACATATCAAAGGTGATTTTTCGCTGCAGGGTGCTGGTCGAATTATACAAGTGAAGAATGGCTTTTTTGGCACCCTTCAGGCTCTCAAATGTGCGTTCGATCAAATGCTCCCTGGCTTGGGTCAGCACCTGAATCCTCACATCATCAGGAATAAGATTCTTTTCGATAAGGGTGCGTACAAAATCAAACTCAATATCGCTAGAGGCCGGAAAGCCTACTTCGATCTCCTTGAAACCGATATCAACCAAAAGCTGAAACATCTTTAGTTTCTGCGCAACCCCCATGGGATTAGCAAGAGCCTGATTACCGTCGCGCAAATCAACGCTGCACCATAAAGGGGCCTCGGTGATTTGATTGTCGGGCCACGTACGATCGGGCAGATCGACTTTTGGAAAACGAGCATACTTCGCCATACTTACCTCCTAATAAAAAAAGCCCGCCACCGATCAACTCGGCGACGGGCTGGCGGATTCCAATTTTTCAACTGGCCATCCGAACTCCGCTCACAGAGCGATCGGCACTATCTGCACAAGGCAGTAGTAGATCGAGGAGTAGCAGGTTTCGGAGCGTTATTGCACAAGCCATGGCAAAACAGTATGCAATCATTATTTTTTTGTCAAGCGCAACATATCAACAAATGAAGGCCGGCATTGACCAATTGAATTTTTACACTGTATAGTGCAGGATATTTTCACAATTTCAGAGGAGATTTTTATGGATCAAAAGCTCGCAAACCCGGGCCCGCTCGGGCTGGCTGCCTTCGGTATGACTACCATCATGCTCAACATTCACAACGCAGGTTTTTTTCCCATTAGCGCCATCATCATGGCCATGGGTGTATTTACCGGCGGTATTTCGCAGGTAATTGCCGGTATCCTTGAATACCGAAAAGGCAACACCTTCGGCACAGTAGCCTTTATTTCCTACGGCTTTTTCTGGATCAGCCTGATCACCACCATGATGCTGCCCAAGCTTGGCGTTGCTGATGCAACCCCTGCCGGTTACATGGGATGGTTCCTGATTGTTTGGGGTATTTTCAGTGCCTTTATGACCATTGGTACTATCAAGTCCAGCAAGGTTTTGACCTTTGTCTTTGTCACCCTTACCCTGCTATTTGCGCTCTTGGCTATCCGCGACTGGACCGGTTCCGCTTTGATTGGAACCATTGCCGGCTGGGAAGGCATTGTTTGTGGCTCTGCGGCCTTGTACCTTTCAATGGCCGAATTGCTGCACGAAAAGCTGGAATACAAATTCCTTCCTTACTAATTCCTGGGCAAAAGGCTATTTTTGGGGGCCGGAGGTGTTTTTCACTCCGGCCTGCTGTTCTTGCACTGCTGGTTTCAACTTGCTTGTTGTTTCTTTTTGCCTGTGCCAGCACCCCCCCAATAAAAGAAGAACCGCCCATGACGGCCAATTTTTCCCGCAGTGATTTTGACTGCCTCTTACAGACCCAGCCTGCCTACCCTTCTCCACAGATGGTCGATTGCGCAAAAACCTTTGCGGCCTACCGTGAATTCTATCAAATTGATTTGCAGGGAGCCACCCACAGCGGTGGTTGGGTCACAAGCGATGAATATTCTGTTTTTGTCCAGGGCTTCAAACTGCCAAACCAGCTTGCCTCGGCACTTGTAATCCATGGCTACCAGGAGCAAGCCGGCATCATGAGCCTGATAATCAACCATCTGCTTGCCAAAGGTATCTCGGTATATACCTACGATTTACCCGGTCATGGTCTATCCGGCGGGGAGCCAGGTAAAATAACCGAATTCGAGGATTATGGTAAAATTACCCGCGCTGTCTTGACTAGCATATCACCAGCCGACGATCTCCCCTTGATCC
>CAZDYA010000065.1:5313-7591 GCA_964509515.1 uncultured Spirochaeta sp. | reverse complement strand
GCGTATTGGTGTTTGTGTCCTTGCAGTATACGCAGCGGGTGCATTATTGGAGCATGGCCATGCCCTTTTTGGCTTTAGCCTGCGCGATGATTCTTCGGCAGTTGTACTATCGCCAGGCTATGCTTTTAGGCCGCTACGCGACGATTGCCTTGTTGTGTGGCATGCCGTTTTTCTTTCAGCATTTACCTTCTTTCACCCAGGAAATGGGAGAGGTCTTATCAACCTACAACGACGAAACCTATTCGCGTATTCGCAAGAATAATTACGGGATAATGTTTGATTATCTGGATTTGTATCGGACAGAGGATGTGGCTTTGTATTCGGCCTACGGGATGATTTACAAGCTGTTTGCCTATGGTTACGATGTTGATCTGGATATTCTGTATAACAAGGATTTTGTTGATGAAGAGTGGCGCTACCGTTTGGCGGTGCCGCGGGCTTGGGTGGATGAGATTGATTTTGAGGCGGAGCCGAGTATTATTGCGACCAGGGTGGAAAAGCCGGCGATAGAGGCGGCGATTGCGGGGACGCATTTTCGGCATGAGGGCTGGAAGACAAGGTTTCCGGTTTATGTACGATGGCAAGGAGCGGGTGATGAGTAAGCAGGTGGGCAAGACGGGGGCACGTCAGGTTTCGGTGGTGGTGCCGGTTTTTAACGAAGAGGGCAATGTGGCCGAGCTGCACCGCGAGATCGACGAGGTGTGTCGGGCGCAGGGTTATGAGTACGAGATCATCTTTGTTGATGATGGTTCGCGCGATGCGACCTGGGAGCGGATGCAGGGGCTTGCGCCCTTGGTGGGACTGCGCCTGCGGCGGAACTTTGGGCAGACCTCGGCGATGGATGCCGGCATCAAGCAGGCGCAGTTTCCTTACATTATTACCATGGATGGCGACCGGCAAAACGATCCGGCGGATATTCCGCGTTTGATTGAGGCGCTGGAAGAGAAGGGCGTGGATATTGTTTCGGGTTGGCGACGCAAGCGCAAGGATGGTTTTACCAAGCGCTTTGTTTCGCTGGGCGCGCGCTTTATCCGGCGCTTTCTTTTGAATGACGGGATTCATGATTCGGGTTGCAGCCTTAAGATTTATCGCCAGGAATGTTTTGAGGGAATCACTCTGTACGGCGAGATGCACCGCTTTATTCCGGCGATTCTGCGGATCAAGGGCTTTCGCATTGGCGAGATCGAGGTGAACCATCGGCCCCGGGTGAGCGGTCGGACCAAGTATAACTGGCGCCGTTCGGTGAAGGGCTTTCTGGATATGTTTTCTGTCTGGTTTTGGAACAAGTTTGCCGTGCGGCCCTTGCACTTGCTGGGTGGAGTTGGCATTTTGTGTTTGCTGGCAGGCTTTGCGGTGACGGTTTGGGGCTTGGCCCTGTACATTTTGGGCAGCCGCTTTTTGCGCAATGTGCTGCCGCTAACGGCGGTGTTCTTGTACTTGAACGGCATGCAGATGTTTGTGTTCGGCCTGATGGCGGATATGCTGGCCAAGAGTTATTTTGCTGCCAGCGATGATGCGCCGTATCAGGTGGCACAGGTGATCAAGCAAGATCGCGCCTGAGTTGCTCCAGAACCGAAAAGGCCATTTGCAGGTCTTCGGGCGAGATTGACAGCACCCGTTTGAGCGAGGCCTTAAGTTCGCTGGAAGAGACGTCCTTGGTGCGTTCCAGGTAGTGGACTTCGCATAGCTCCTTGAGGTGATCGAACTTGCCCTGCCAGTCATCGCCGATGGCAAAGATGTCTATTTGGTGGTCGGCGATGTCGGTGAGTTTTTGCTCCCAGCTTTCTTCGGGGATGACCAGATCGACGTAGCGGATGGCCTGGACGATGGCGGAGCGCTGGGCGTAGGGGATCATGGCCTTTTTGCCCTTGGTTTGATTGAACTCGTCGGTGGAGACGGCAACAATTAGCCGGTCGCCCATTTCTTTTAAGCGCCGCAGCAGATTCAGGTGTCCGATGTGGAACATGTCGAAGGTGCCGTAGGTGATTACTGTCTTTCCCATATGAATCAAGTATAGCATAAATGAATAAGCGAAGGGTGAATGATTAAACGAAAAATCGCAGCAGGCATATTCAGGGTTTGTGATGCCCTTGTGCCCGGGCGCCGGGAACTGTGGGTTTTTGCCGGGCAGTCGGGGTGGCGCTATGCTGATAACAGCCGCTACCTGTTTTTGCATGCTGTCCAGCAGCCGGATATTGAGGCGGTATACTTTAGTACTTGCCCGCATGAGCGCGCGCGGATTGAGGCCGAGGTAGCGGCGGTCGCTGGCGCTGGCCGA
>CAZDYA010000065.1:0-5213 GCA_964509515.1 uncultured Spirochaeta sp. | reverse complement strand
GCATGAGCGCGCGCGGATTGAGGCCGAGGTAGCGGCGGTCGCTGGCGCTGGCCGAGAGGTCGCCGGGGGGGCCGCCGCCGGCCGGGCGGTGCACCCCTTGTCACTTCGGGGCCTGTGGTTGCTTTTGCGCGCCCGTGTCGTTTTTGTTACCCATGGCTTCGGTGATGTAAAGTGGCTGCGCTTTGGTCGGCGAAAAGTGCTGGTGCAGCTGTGGCATGGAATTAACCTGAAAAGGGTTGGGCTGCTGGATCACAAGTTTGATGCGCGCGGGGCGGCCAGCTTGCGACAGGCGACCAGCCGGCGCCGAGCGAGGCGGTTGCAGCGGGAGGGGGCAAGGTACTCCCTTATTTGTGCCAGCTCCCAGATTGATGCTTATCAGTCCGCGGCGTGTTTTGGCGTTCCGTTTGACAGGATGATGGTGACGGGCCTAGCGCGCAACGATTATCTTGTGGAAAAGCGATCACCGCAGGCTGAGCCGGTTCGGGGTGTTCTGGACGGCTTGGGTTTGGCTGGGGCTAAAGTGATTTTGTATGCGCCAACCTTCCGCGACCAAGGGCAAACACGGTATTTTCCTTTTGATGATTTTGATCAGGACGACTTGCAAGGCTTGCTGGTGGCCGAGGGGGCTTGGCTTTTGCTGCGCGGCCATTCTAACGATGCGGGGGCCTTGCCGGTGGGGGGTCGGGTAATTGCTGCTGGGCAAGATCGTTTCGAGGATGTTCAAGAGCTTCTACCCTTTGTTGATGTGTTGATAAGCGATTATTCATCTTTGTTTATGGATTATTTGCTGCTGGATAGGCCGGTAATCTTCCTGCCATATGATTTGCAGGAATACTCAAGGGAACGCGGGCTTCTGTATGATTATGATTTGGTAACGCCCGGAGCAAAACCGGACACCTATGCTGCCTTTCGCGAAGATTTGCTGGCGGCTTTGCGTGAGCCGGGGCGGGATGCCAAGCAGCGGCAGCAAGTGCGGCAGATGTTTCATGCCTTTCAGGATGGCAAGGCTTGCGAAAGAATCACCCAGCAAATAAAAGAGTTGGTATGTCTGATCTGATACGCCAGTTTGGGTCTCAGAGTTTACTCATGCTCAGTCGCAAGATAGCGGATATTGCTTTGGGGCTTGGTATTGCTGTTTTGCTTGCGCGCGCGCTTGGGCCGGAAGGCCAGGGGATTTATAGCCTGGCAATCCTGCTGCCGATGCTTTTGTCAACTTTTATGAATTTTGGGCTGGCACCGGCGACGGTTTTCTTCGCCAGCAAGAAAGATGCGGATATTGATTCGCTGGTGGCGACCAACCTGCTGGCTGGCTTCGTGCTGGGTCTGTTGGGTATTGCCGTCGGTTTGGCGGTGGTCTTTTTTGCTGGCCAGACGCTGTTTGTCGGGGTTGCTACCCGGTATCTGCTGTTGGCTATGTGCATGCTGCCAATCAAGTTGACGGTGGCCTTTGTGAATGGAATCTTTCATGGACTGAAGGATTTTGCTGTTTACAATATTCTGGGGCTATCCCAAAAGCTGATATTCCTTGCGGTTTTGTTGGCTGGTTTGTTTTGGCAAGTCGAGGTTTGGTATGCCATAGCCGGCATGCTGGCTGCTGACTCCATTCAGTTGTTGTTTGCATGCGTTGTGTTGCGGCATAAGGGATACCATTTGTTCCGCCTGCGCGATATTCAGCCACAGTTGGTAAAGCAGGCCATTTCATATGGGTTTCGCGCGCATCTTTCAAATATTCTGGCGTTTTTGAACTATCGCCTGGATATGTTCATTCTTGGTGCCATGACCAACCCAGCGGCGGTGGGGATTTATACCGTTTCGGTGCGGGTGGCAGAGCAGTTGTGGATTTTTTCCTCGGCAATTTCCAGCGTCCTGCTACCACATATAGCCGGCATGGAAGACGAAGAAGCCCGGCGCAGCATGACTTCTCTGGTGAGTAGAAATGTGCTATGGCTATCGGTTGTGGCGGCATTGGCGGTGTGGGGCTTGAGCTTTGTGCTTGTCGATGCCTTGTTCGGGCAGGCCTATCATCAGGCGGCGGCGGTTTTGCGAATTCTTTTGCCAGGAATTGCTGTTGGCGGCATGGCGCGCATTCTATCGAATCATCTGGCCGGCATCGGACGGCCCCAGATAAATATGTATTTTGCGATGGGGACAGTCAGCATGAATGTTGTTCTGAACATCCTGTTGATCTCGCGCCTGGGGGTGGCCGGGGCGGCCTTGGCAACCACCATCACCTATGGCGCTAATGCCTTGGGCAAGGTCTTGTTTTTTTGGTTGGTTTTGCGATTCCCCTTGCGCGGCTTCCTGCTGTTGGGCAAAGAGGACGCAGCCCTGTATCGGCGGTTGCTTGCCCGTGTCGGACGCAGGGGCGGCAAAGAAAATCTGTTATAAGGAGAAGAAGAAAACATTGAATATTCTTTTTTTGGCCTACAATTATCCGCACGAGCTACAACCGTTGACAGCCCCTTTTTGTAGAGACCACGCGTTGGCCCTATCCAAAGCCGGGCACAATGTTGTGGTTATGGCCGCCCTCCCGATCACCTTGCGGATGGGAATAAAGAATTGGCTGAAAGCTTTTCGGGCTGGTAGTAACTCACAAACCCCTGTTTATGATAAAGGGGTTGAGTCTTATGTTTTCCCCTTTGCGGCTTTTCCAAAGATGCTTCGATTTAACAGTTGGAAAAGAACAAGAATTATATATCGCAATGCAAATAAGCTGCTTGAAAATGGCAGATCCTTTGATTTTATCCATGTCCATGGTTTTCAGGCCGGGGGAGCGGCGGCTATTATCTGTAAAAAATGGGGAATAAAATTTGCAATAACGGAACACAGTACTCTATTGGCCAAAAATGAAATTGAAAGAAAATGGGAAAAATTTGGTTACAAGGTTTTCCAGGCGGCAAGTTTGTGTATTGCTGTCAGTAGACACTTTGCCATCATTCTTGGCGAAAGATTTGGATTGCCCTTTTATTATGTTCCGAATGTGGTGAATATGGCCGAAAATCTTTGTGAGTCAAAAATTAGTCATGATCAAATTCAAATTGTGTCCGTTGGGAGTTTAACCCAAAGAAAGAATCATCAAAGATTACTAAATGCCTTTTTACAAGCAAGACTCCATTACCCTAAGATCAATTTACAAATAGTAGGTAGCGGAGAGATGAAAAAACAGCTAGTGGAATTTATTCGTAAAAATGGTCTCGAACAATGTGTAGTTCTGCATGGTGCGGTTTCTCGCGAACGGGTGCTACAGATAATTGCCAGCAGCGATTTGTTTGCCTTGCCTAGCGATGTCGAGACTTTTGGGGTGGTGCTGGTTGAGGCTTTGTATTGCGGGCTACCTGTTCTGGCAACTGATTGTGGAGGACCTGGTAGTATTATTGAAGATGATAGCATAGGACTACTCACTCAGAATAATGATGAAAGCTTCGCAAATGGACTATTAAAAATTGTTGAGCGCTATCGACAAGGTTACTATAGCCAGCAAGGTATTATTGATTACGCAAAACAGCATTTTTCTCCAGAAGTTGTTGTCAGCCAATTGGAGAGACTATATGAAGACAGTGGTTTGATATGCAAGTAGACAATGAATTCAAATCATTGGTTTTCGGTAAGGCTTTTGCTCGCAGCTGCAAGAGCGTTTAACGAACATGACTCGGAAGGAATTTGAGTTTGAAATGAAACGCTTTCTGGAGCCGCAGGTTGCGGCGGCAACGGTAGCGCGGTCAGAATTTTTTGATGCGGCTCGACTCTTATTGCAGCAGGAAGCAAGAGAAATATGTCAAAACTGAAAATCTGGATCATCAATGAATATGCCGGAAGCCCTTATCACGGGATGACCTATCGTCATTATTATCTTGCGCGGGAATGGGTTCGGCAGGGGCACAAGGTGACCATAATCAGTGCCTCTAACTCGCATTTTTTGCGTGAGCGACCGCGGGTCAAGGGCATATGGAAGTCCGAGCTAATTGATGGTATTCAATATGTCTGGATCAAGGTATTGCCCTATCGCTCCGCCCATCAGAAGCGACGCGCTATCAAATGGATCGAGTTTGCCATCAAGCTTTTCCTGTTGGCGGTGGCTCGGCCGCAGCGCATGTCGCGGCCGGATGTGATAATCAGCTCGCCGACAGCACCCTTTGCGGTTTTACCAGCCGCTGTGCTGGCTAGTCGGTTTCGTGTTCCCTGGGTATTCGAGGTTCGCGATATTTGGCCGCTGACATTGATTGAATTGGGCGGGTTTGGTTCGTCGCACCCGGTGATCCGGGCCATGGCCTGTTGTGAGCGTTTTGCGCTGACGCATGCCGATATGCTGGTTAGCAATCTGCCTGATTATCAGCAATATGTTCGCGAGCAAGGGATCAGGCGCCCGGTGCTGTATGTTCCCAACGGGGTGGCGCAGGATGCGCAGCCCGAGAAGCCCGAGAAGCCCGAGAAGCCAGGACCGGCAAGCTCCCCATGGCCGGGGGTGCCGCCACAGGCCTTTGTTGTTGGCTATGCCGGCACGCTTGGGCACGCTAATGCCTTGGAGCACCTCATAGAAGCCGTTCGGCACCTGGGCGAAACGGCTAATATACACGCTGTGTTGGTAGGCGATGGCAAGAATGTTGTCGCCCTGCGAGAACAGGCCAGGGATTTGCCGCAGGTGCATTTCATTCCGCCGGTACCAAAAGATGAGGTGCCGCAGATATTGGCTGGCTTTGACGCTGCATTTATCGGGCTCCCAAAACGCAAGGTATTTTCGTATGGGGTTTCTCCAAACAAGCTGTTTGATTACATGAAAAGTGGAACTGCGGTAATTTTTGCGATAGAAACAGAGGTAAATGCAGTGCAGGCCGCCGGATGTGGGGTGACGGTGCCGCCCGAAGACCCGGCGGCTATAGCAGAAGCGATACGCAGCTTGGCTGCCATGCCCGTCGAGGCGCGGCAGGTCATGGGCCAGAGGGGCCGGGAGTTTGTTCGCAGGGAACATGATTATGCTTTGCTGTCACAGCGATTCATTCAGCAGATAAAAAAAACGATTCAGGAGCAAGCGTGAAAAAAATTGTAACAATAGTCGGCGCCAGGCCGCAGTTCGTAAAGGCGGCAGTGATCAGCCGCTTGATCAGGCAGGAATATGCCGAGCGCTTTACCGAGTATCTGGTGCATACCGGGCAGCATTACGATGCCAATATGTCCGATGTTTTCTTTTCGGAAATGGACATCCCAAAGCCGGATAT
>CAZDYA010000064.1:0-7680 GCA_964509515.1 uncultured Spirochaeta sp. | reverse complement strand
GAATCTGCCTGCTGTCCTAAAGGCCGCTGCCAATGAACGCCGCCTAACCACGCCATGGCGTTGGGCTCGGTAGCACCGGCGGCTTCTTCCTGAGGCAGCATGAAGTCATTCATGTACCACTGCCCGGAAATCTCCAGCCCTGCCATGGGGGTCAGAGTAATCTCGGCAGAGGTTGCAAATGTCATGGTAGTAAAATCATAATAATTATGGTTCACCATAAAGGGGTTGAAAAAACGCAGATCCGGGGTATAACCGGCTATCCCGACAGACTCCATCAGCGAAAAACGCAAGCTATCTATCGGGCGCATGGTAAATCGATGAATTACCAGTGCCTTCTGCCAATGCCGGTAATGATCTTCGGGCGAGAGGGGGTCGCCGTCATCATCCCGCAAAATTACCGGCGGCACATAGGGCCCCTCAGACGGAATTTCATTCTGCCGGGCAAAAGGCTCCTGTCTCATAAAAATACCAGAGTAACTAAAACTGCGGAAAAAGCCGGCTATTCGAATAAAATCATGATAAGGCGCTTTCCCGCTTAGGGTTAACGAACCTGTTTGCGAGGTTCCCCAGGACAACTTGTCGCGACCTAGTTGAATTGACCAACGCTCTGTTCCGCTTGCCATATAGGCACGCTTGGGGAAATTTGAATCGGCATGATCTATATTCATTGGAATATTTGATCGACTGCCAGGTGACAAATAATCATAATTGGGCTCCTGGCGGAGGGCGGCCTGCATTTCTGCAAAAACCGGCGCCATCTGGGCCCTGACATCCAGCCGTAAAAGATCAAGGGGAGGGGCAAGAACCTGCTGCTGCGGGTTTTCGTCATCAAACCTGACCTGCAAATTTATTATTGGCACAAACTGTACGGCCATTCCAGCCTGCGCTTCGCTTAATACCGGAGCCGGCCCGTCCCAGGCCTTTAAGTACCTGGCCGCTGCTTCCAGCCTGGCCCGGCCGGCCGCACTTAAACGGGCATCATTCAGCTGATCTATCATAAAGCCTAACTGGGCGGCACTGGCCGGCCAGGCCAGCTCCGGTAAAACGCGGCCGGCATCCCGATAGGCGTCCTCCAACAGCTGATACACCGGATGGCCAACTGAAAACATCCGTTGTCTGCCAGGCTGCCCATACATATTCTCTTGGGCCGCCAGCGGCAGACATACCACCAAAAACACAAACACCAGGCAGCAAATAACAACATACCCATTATGGCTTTTCATGCTAATCTCCCAGGTACTCTTGTACCCACCAGTGATCAGGATTCTTATTTATAACCCAGCGGCGCTTCCTGGCCCGCAGGCGTGGATCATCGGTTGTAAGCGTATCAAAGATCTGCGCCGGCACCAATCCCTGTCTGATACGCTGTAAAAAGCCTATCCACTCAATGGTTTCCGTCTCGCGCTTCAGCGCGTGAGCCAACCAAAGTGAGTAAACCGCCGGCAGGGGATGATGCACATCAAAGCGCTCATACAGCATTGATCCGGCATACATCCAGGCATAATACAAGGGCTCTACCATATCGGGCTCATCGGCATGAAGCAAACAGAAATACAAATGGTAACGCAGATCACGATTTGGGGAGTCCGGTCGCTCGGCCGCAGCAGTCACCTCGGCCAGCAATTCATCACGGCTGCCGCCGGGCAGAAAGGGGCTGTCACTGGTCTCTATCGATTCCAGATGGTAATCCAGCAAGAGCAAGAGGCTTCTTTCCCAGGCAGCAGGATTACCACCCTGCGGATATAGTACATAGAAGGGAACTACCGGACGCTCCAGCCTGGTATCAAGCTGGCCGTCGCCGATCATGTCCATCAGGTATTCGTAGCAGGGCGACTCTGTGCACTCGCCTTCTTTAATCTGGCGAAGACCGATGGGCACTGGTGGGCGGCCTTCCAGCTCCAGCCCGATTATCTGCGGAGCCTCCAGCATGCCCGGTTTCGGGCTGGCCACCACAAAGACCATCCCTGTCCAAACCTGCTCATCGTCTGGCGAAAACACCTGCGTTGCTGGCCTGTAAAGAGCCTGCTGATAATATTCACTTACAATGCCAGCCAGGTTGTCCCCGATAGCAAAACGCAACTCTTCCTTTTGCTTGTTGGCTGCCTCTTGTCCGTTGGCTACCTCTTGTCCACTGACGGCAGAAACAAGCGTGAGCAAAAGCATTGCAAGAATTACTATTCGGGAAAGAGAACTGGAAAAAATATTAGAAAGAAAATGACAGGCCAAGCTTGATGATGATGGCCGCAACATAGCCACGGTCAAAATCCGGGTTGGTTTGTTCAAGTACATCGGTTTCCTTTTCGGCATCTTCCAGCTGAAACAGGCTGCCCTCCAGCCCGTAGACCACTGGCACACCAAGGCTGGCGCTTACACCCGGCGCAATGGTACGCGAAAGTCCAGTGACAACCTCGCCGGACCAGTCGCGCAGCGAATGCCGCCAGCGAATAGCCGGCCGCCAGCCAAGCACCGCCGGAGTACGCAGGGCAGCCCCAATCCGGTGACCAGCGCTGCTGCCGTCACCGCTTCCATACTGATGCTCAAGCCCAAGCCGCCATTGCGCTTCGGAGTCTTCCCAGTAGGCATTAGCTACCGTCCAAAACACCGGTTCCTGTTCCAGCTCCCAGGGGTTCATACGCAACGACCCCTCGACCGCCAAGTCTATTCCAGCCAGCGCTCCTTTAACATACAGGCTTGTACGAAAAGGAGTCTGCTGTTCTTCATGCCTGTACCAGGCCGCGGTACCAACCGTAATGGCATCAAAACTTTTGTTGTAAGTAAAACCAAAGGCCAAACGACGATGGGTAGGCAAGTAGCCTTCCAGCCACTCTTCTGTTCCAAACATAAAGGTGTTCAGCGAATTACCCCACACAGGCACTGTCATCCGCACCGCGACACCACTGCTCATGGCACTAAACAGGTTCCCGGGATTGTTCAAGATGCGGCCCTGGCCGTTGGAAAAACCCTGCTTTCCTATACGGAAGAACCAGTTGTCTTTGTATGTATAATCGAGATATGTGGAGCCCACTGAAATACCGCTGAAAGTAAGCGTGCGCTGATCCATTGAATAACTGAACGAAGAATAAAAACGTGTATAAGAATTCGGGCGGACATCCAGGGCAACCCTTGTTCCAAAAGTGGAATAAACGGTGGCGGTAGAAACTTCTTCCAGGTTTGGCCCGTCTTCACCGTCGGAATACGGCCAGTCCGTCCAGCCATACATCACCCCGCCGTTCACACTCACCTTACCGCTGAACTGAGGGCCCTTGTTGCCGGTAAGCTCATCAAGGTCAAGCACCGGCACTTCTTCGGGTTCTTCTTCTGCTTCGGGGGGATTGCCTTTGAAATTGTCTTCTTCTTGAAACAGGGAATCGACGTATTCACTGCCCAATAATTCAGCACACAGAGCTGGCAGCAGACAAACGCAAAGTACCAGCGTAAGGCCGCCTACTCTTATCCAATGTTGCATTCTATTGACTCACTCTCTCCAAATAGGCTTGGGTAAAAACCATATCTGGTAAATCTCTTAATGATGGTTTTGTCACGGCAATGATGGTTCTTTCATTGCGAAACTTGCCGTTTATTGTTCGCCCCTGCAGGGCGTCGATAATAACGATGTTCACCGGAACAAACTGATCATCCAGTCGCTGATAGTTTGGTATGGCTGTAGTTCGCATAAGCTGACCGGACAAACTATAGTCCTCCATTTTACGCACTAACTGATTTTCGTCTACCCATATTTTAATCATTGGATAGGTAACAGAATCATTTGTGGCCTCCAGCTCATATACCTTGGTCTCGTATACCCCCAGCTGCTGTTCAGAAGATGACACTATCCGGTAATCGGTAGCCAGTGTCGAACGCGTAAAATCCGAATTGCGTGCATTGGTATTTTGAAAGCGGTCACGGGAACTGGTAACCGTAAAACGACTGGCTACCGGATCATAAAGCCAAAGGCTGGAGCCGATCTTGAGATATCCCTTGCCCTTATCAATCTCTGGTTCCATGATAAGAATCAGGTACTTATCCTCGGGATCACGCCGGAACATGGCTGCCTTGGTGACTGATGTACCTTGCCCCGGTCGATCCTGCGTGATGGTGTATTCAGCGGAATAATCCGAATCATAACTTACCAGGCGATCAATCCCTTCCAGAATGCTTCGACTACCCGCGATCGTTGGCCGCGGGGATGCTTCTGCCCAGATTGCCAAAGGGATGGCCAGCGTTAGCGCGAACAGCACCAATAAAAAAATGGTTCGATTAACATTATAGATATGTTTTTGCATAATTATCACCTCACGTTTGAAGAACACGCGTAAAAACAGCAAGTTACAAAGGGGCTTTTTGATTTAGCTGGCCTTAAGTCTTTTTCGGCGACGATTGGTAAAATGAATAACCAGAAAGAAGGCTGTAATGAATACCCATACCGTAAAAACGGCCATATCACCTGCCAATGCGGGGATAGTTGCTGGCCAGATCCGGCTGGCTAGCCACAGAACTGCAACCCCGGAAGACAACAGCACGATCCCGTAAACAATAAGCAAAATCTGGGGGAGCGAAAAGCCGAAATCCAGCAGTTTGTGATGCAGATGCTCGCGGTCCGGGCTGTGAACCGGGCGCTTTTGCCGAACCCGGCGCAATATCGAAGCCAGCATATCCATAACTGGAAGCAACAACATTGTTAGACTTGCAAAAAAGAAGTACCAGTTTAACGGCAGGGTTTCGTTGGCAGAAAAACCGGTCGCCGTTTCAACCGCAGGCACATCAATAAACAGCAGACCACCCAGGGCAAAGCCCAAAAAAAGGCTGCCGGAATCGCCCATAAAGATACGGGCCCTCGGCAGATTAAACAGCATAAATCCAGCAATTGCACCGGCCAGGGTAAAGGAATAAACGATGCCAATGTCACTGCCGATCATCATGTGTATGATTCCAACAGCGATGGCACAAATCAGGCTAACCCCACCGGCAATACCATCCAGCCCATCAATCAAATTGATTGCGTTGGAAACACTGATTACCCAGAAAACGGTAAGGGGGGCCGCCAAAAAGCCCAGGCCAAAACCAAATGGCAAGAACGGCAGGGCAATTCCCCTGATCTGAATGGTACCAAGTACAAGCAGTACCCCGCCGGCAATTTGCCCCAGGAGCTTAACCAATGCAGGAATGGGATGAAAGTCATCGACCAATCCCATCAAATGAACCAGCATAAAGCCCAGTAAAAGAAAAACCAGGCGGGAAGAAAATGAAAAACCGGGAACGATAAACAAGAGGGCAATAATGCAGATAAAAAAGCTGAAATACAGGCCGACTCCACCAAGCCGCGGAACATCTTCGGTATGCACCTTGCGGGAATCCCTGACATCATACCAGGAATACTTGTGACTTAGCCACAAGATGAGCACAATCAACAAAGCGCTGACCACCAGCGCAAATACTGATGCCGTAACTGTTACCCCAAACGTAGAAAAAACCATTGCCGGCAAGGCTCCTTACCTATTCTTACAAATTACACTAATTGTATTCTAACAGAATACAGGGGGTATTAACCAGCCCGAAACAGCAATTATTCCAGCCGTAATGCCTCCACCGGGACAACGCGACTGGCCGCCATGGCAGCTCGTATGCTCCCCAGCAGAACGGCCGATAAGGAAACCGCCAACACCAGCAGCAGCCAGGAAGGCGGCAAGCGCCAAACCAGGCGCCCTTGTTGCAGAAACAAGGCAGCCCAGTTGGTCCCGGAAAAATCTGCGAAGCGCCGGATGCCAGCCAATATTGCCAGGCCCAGCAAGGACCCGGAACCCAGCCCGAATAGCCCCATATAAATCGACTCAAAAAGAAACAGACCAACCGCCTGCCCCCGCTCCAGCCCTATAGCCCTTAATGTACCGATCTCGCGGCTGCGCTCATACACAATCATGGAATAGGTATTGGCCACGCCAATTACCACCACGGCCAAAAACATGACCACAATGCCTACCGCTATCATTGCCAAGGCCGTCAGCAAATCTGTTATCTCTGCCAGCTGTGCATCCAGGGTTAGTACGGCATACCGCCTGCCCTTCCAATCGCTTGCGCGAAGCTCCTCTCGCTGCTGCCTGCTTTGAATCATGGGAAGAACATCAAATTCCCTGGCAAGGGCCTGATGCAAAAGCCTGGCAACCTGGCCTTCACTTGCCGCAGACCTGACATAAACCCCCATTTCATTCACGGTATCAGGCGCCACATTCTTAAGTCTGTTAAGTGCCTGCCTGTCCAAATATGCGGTATATCCAAAAAAACTGTTCTCGGCAAAAATTCCCCTGACAATCAGCGACAAGGTGTTGGACTGTCCGCTTTCTGTACTGCCTGAAACCAGCAAACTGTCTCCGACGCTGACACCAAGTTGCCTGGCCGCCGCCGTAGAGATCAATATTCCTGTTCCATCATCATTCGCGGGAATCTCGCCGGCAACCAGATCAAAGCCCTCCAGGACTGGCCGCTCCAGGGACCACTCGACCCCGATCAGCCGCCGTTGCCTGACATAATAGCCGCCAAAAAACAAAGAGGCGTCGTCATCATAGTACAAACTACGCTTGGAGAAGGCTGCTGCCTCCTGCGGTAAATCGGCAATGGCATCCTGCAGCAAGACCACCGCCTGGGGCTCGATCAGGCTGTGCCCCTCACTTTCAAAACCCTGAACAGCGACATTGCCGGCAAAATACCGGCTGGCCTTGGCGCGCAGGGATTCACTCATCCCGATAACGGTCCCAAGAACAAATACCAGCACCGCCGCTACCAGCACCAATGCCAGCAACAAAACCCGATAGCGCCCCAGGTTGCGGCTAAAGTTCCTCCATGCCAAGTAAGCCAATACCCTCATGCCATTGCCCTCGCCGGCCCAATTCCCAAGGCTCTTTTTAGTGGATATACCATGGCCAATACTGCCAACAACAAGGCAGCCCCCAACTGCGAAAGCAACAAACCACCTGTTATCCTGCCCTTGATTGCCTGCCCGCCAAACAGAATCTCAAGATACTGATTGCTCAGGACTATCTGGGCGTTGTTAAGCCAATACACCGCAATAAAACCAAGAACCAGCCCCAAGGCTGCGGAGGCCAGCATGACAAATAACACCTCCAAGGCAATCAAGGATGTAACCTTGAGGCGGGTTGCCCCAAGCGCCCTCATTGTGCCTATTTCCTTGGTGCGCTCAAAAACCGAAAGCATCAGGGCGTTGGCTGTAACGATTACCGCTCCCAGCGCCACAAAAAGCAGGCCAGCATTCATCATTACCTGCAAATACCAAACCAACAATGCGCTGCCACCCACCGTATTGCGCCAGTCCCGCACCAACCAGGCATGCCCGGCATCATTGCTTGCCTTTTCCAACGCGGCCCTAACCTTGCCCTCATCGGACGATGAATGCAGGCTAATCAGATAATGGTTCCAGACGTCGCTGCGGGCCTGGCCTGCCAGAGAGTCCTGATCGTCAGTGGCGAAAAAATCCTCTACATCATCCAAAGAGATTTCACCGTCTCCGGACACCGCGGCCGAAAGATCATCTGCCTGGCCAAAAAGATCATCAGAAGCAAACAAATCCTCTTCGCTAATGTCAGCGGCCGCTTCTTCTGCCCCATAAACATAGCCGTTCAAGGCTCTGGCCGTATCGGCGTCAACCAGTGCCACCCGATTCAGCAGCTC
>CAZDYA010000063.1:0-7770 GCA_964509515.1 uncultured Spirochaeta sp. | reverse complement strand
GCATAGTAGAGAACCCTGATATTCTGGAAGAACAAACCAGAAACATAACCAGAATCGTAACTGAAAAAGGCTGCCGCAAGTGCACATATTCGACTGATAAGGTGCGTGTGGTAAACGGAATACGCGAAAACAGCTTTGTCCAGCAACTGGAAAGCCGTTTTGCCGAAAAAATGAAGATTGCCGGCGATGATGCCGAACAGCTTTCCATATTACATCAGGCGCGGCTGATTGCCCTGGAAGAGGTATATGCCATTTTGAAGGACAGAACATGATTGCATCCATTCGGTTGCCCTCTTTCGGCAAGTTTTCTGGCAAACTTGGCAACACGAAATTTCAGCTTGATCGACTGACCATTTTTACCGGTCCCAATGAAGCCGGCAAAAGCACCATTTTTGACGCTATCTTTAATGCGCTTTGTTCACCCAAGGCCACAGGAAGCAGCGGCCGTGCCTTGCGGGATCGCTATGGAAACGACCGGCAGGTCGAGCTAACGTGGGACGGTCCGCGCTATAGTATGACAGAGTCGGATTTTCTGGATATATGCTCAATATCCTCCGAACGCCAAGCCCCAAGACTGGATTCGGACGGAGGATGGATTCAGGACATCAAGTCCAAGCTGTTTTCAGGCGGAATAAACCCGGGCCTTATCCTTGAAAGACTTGAAAAGCGTGCCAGCACCAAGGGCAGTTTAAAACATAACCGTGAATTGCAGGAATTAAGACAGCAGGAAGACGCCCTGCTAAAAAGGCAAAAAGAATTGGAACAGCAGCGTGAAAGCAGTCTGCATGCTCTGAACAGTGCAATACAAAGCGAAACAAAAATTAACGAACTTGAAAAAACGATTGGCGAGTTAAAGGAAGAACTAGGTTTGGCGCAAGCCAAGGATCATCAATATGCCCTGATTGCAGATCGCGACAAGATGCGATCCGAGTTGACCGCAGCAAATGAAATATTACAACTTGAACAACAGTTAAAAAGCCTGAACATCCCTGATAGCGATGCAATGGCCTCGTTAAAATCGATTCAGTCAACAATCGAAGAAAATGAAAAGCAGCTTTATTCAATTCAACGCATGGTGCAGGACAAGCAACAGGAATTGGATACCGTACAGAACGAGATCCACCAAATGGAAAAAGCTGCCATTACCCAGGGCAGCAAAACGGCGATGGCAGAGCAAATTCTGGAAAAACTTGATGCCATTCCACCAGCCAATAGCAGTCAAAAAGGGTCAGCTCTAGCCGTTTTGCTACCACTAATACTCCTGGTACCAGGCCTGGCCGGCATCATCGGTGGCCTGCTTTCAGTTTTGAAGGTATTTAGCCCAGGTCCGCTTATCGGGTACAGCCTTTTAGCGAGCGGGCTATTGCTGGGAGCCTTGGGCACAGCCTTGCTATTTAAATTTCACGGCCGGCGCAATGCCGGTAAACAAAAAAGCGACTCTGCTGTCCCAAAAGAATACGATTTATTGGCATCCGAAGCCTGGCATAGCCTGCAAATTGAGCGCGGCAGTAATCTGCGACCGGCTCTCGAATCCCTTATTCAGCAGGCCAACAACCAGCAGCAACAACTCCTCTTCGCCCGACGCCGCCAGGAAGACATCCAGCTTCGCCTGAACGAACTCCATGTTGCTGCCGCCACCGCCGAAGAACAAGGAGCCTCGCACCGCAGCGCCCTATCCGCCCTGCTGGACCAGTTCGGCTGCAGCGCTGCGCCCGAATTGCAGCAGCGTATCCGCGAAGCCGACACCGCCGGTAGCAGGCTGGCCGAGCTACAGGACAGGCTGCGGCCGCTCATGCAGCGCCTTGAAATAAAGGAAATCAGTATACTGGCAAGCGAACTGGCCAGAAAAATCGGCGAGCTGGAGCAGCAGATCACCGAAGACTCCCCCAGCGAGGCCCAGACCCGCGCGGTAAAACAACAAATTCAAAGCCTTGAATCCCGGCTTGAACAACAGACCAGACAGATCAACGAATTACAACTGGAGCATCAGCGTCACAAGACCATCTTTGACAGCCGCTTTGGTGACATCCCATCCAGTTTTTTACAGCTTGAATCTGAAATACAAGGCAATCGATCGCGCCAAAAGGAACTTGTTACCCAGCGGCAGGCCGCCCAACTGGCAAGCGATATCATTGCAGAAATGAATCAGGATAACAGCCGTCAGCTTGAAGAAATAAGCAGAAAGGTGGAATCATGGTTCGGAGATATTCTGGATGCGACAAGAAAGGTGCAGTTTGAAGGTTTTGATCAGGATCAGATTAAAATTCAGGATGCAGGGGGCACACTCAGAAATGCTTCCAATTTATCCAGCGGAACCCGGGACGCCTTTTACCTGGCCGCCCGGTTGGCACTGATTGCCGAATCATCGCTTGCCGATGGGCTGGTCATTCTGGATGATCCCTTCGTTACCATGGACGAAACGCGTATCAAACAAGCCGCGGCTGTTATTGAGCGTTTCCACGACACCAGCAAGCATCAGATTATTATTTTCAGCAAAGACGAAAACCTGCCTTCCATTTTCAGGATCAAATACCTGCATCATTCACTTAGCCGATCTGCATGATGCGCTCGCCGGAGCGAAAAAGGCTTATTTGACTGGTTGATTCCGACAGGCAGATGGACAAGGCCTCTGATTCCTGGGTAATCCCGGCAGCGGCCGTATGCCGTGCCCCCAGGCCCGATGGCAGCCCGGTAACTGCCCGATCAACCCGCAGATAAGTTCCTGCCGACATGACGACCCCGTCGCCACGGATCAGAAAAGCGCCGTCAATCCGTGAAAACTCCTTGATGGTTTCAGTCAGACTGGGATCAAGCAGGTTTTTCTCGCTGTCATCGTATCCTTGAAAGGGATTAATCACCATTTGCTGGCAATGCTTTTGCACCGTCTGGTAATCACCAAGAACGAAAAGAGCGCCAACCGCCTTGCCTTCCCGACCTTCCTGTGCCAGCTCGGCCATAATCTGCATGGCCCGCATAAAAACCTGTTGCTCAAGTCCGGATTGTGACTGACTGGACGAAAAGGAAAAGAACAGACGAAAATCACGGGCCACATCGCTGACAACTATGGAATCCAGGCCCTCGCCACTTAGCCCGAAAACGTTTACAACCTTGTCGCCCTTGTTAAGCAATCCCCGCGAAAGTGCCATAAGCATGGCCAACTCCACCTGATTACTGCGGTTCATACCCCGATATGGCGACGGAAGCAAGGCATCGTAAAGACCTGCATCAAGCTTGTCCAATCTTTCTTCATTACCTACCAGCACCAGACGCCGACCTGCCGAATGCAATCCCGCCAGCAATTCATTATTGAAATTTTCCCCATACAGCATCACCACCCGGGCATCAACATCATCTGCGATCTTGCCGGCATGCTGGCTGATAATCTCATCAACATGGTTCTCCTGTTGGCTAAAAGACGGTTCTTCGGTGAGCAGCTTATAGATGGCATGAACGCCATTAGCAGCCAACAGGCTGTCAATTATGTCATTTGCCTGTAGCAAGCGCGCAAGTCCGCTAAGCAGGTTCAGGTGGTTCTCCATGGAACCAACCAACAGAAAGACAAGATGCACCAGCTGATCATTCTTGGCATCATATTGAACGCCGTCCTGGCTCTTGCCGACCACAATATAGCTGGTCTGAATGCCGGGCAACTGGGCATGCGGCACGGCTATGGCCGGGGCAATACGGGTAGAAAAAAGGGCTTCCCGCTCCCATACGGCTTTGGAAATCACGGCAGTATCAAGCCCTTCGGTTGTGGCGCAAAGTGTATTTATCAGTTCATCCAGGGCAGCTTCTTTTTTTGTGGCTTGTAGCAGGACAATTCGCTCGGGGCTGATAAAGCGGTTAATCAACATAATCCAATAGTAATACCGCAGCTACTCTGATTCAAGCAATGGCTGACAATCAGGACAAAAATGCGTGCCGCGTTGTGCTACAACAATACGCTGTATCGGCCGTCCGCAACGAACACAGGGCAAGCCTGTTCGTTGAAAAACACGTACGTCTTCTTGATTACCACCGCGACTGCCATCAGGCAGCGAAAAATTGGTTTTGCCGTGACCCAGGCTGGTTCCAAGGTTATTGATTCCGCGCTGCAGGACTGTACGAATGGCAGCATGCAGTTTTTGCACCTGATCTGGATTCAGTTTGGAAGCTGGAAAGGACGGGTGGATGCCTGAATCAAAAAGGGCCTCATCAGCATAGATATTGCCGATACCGGCGATACGCCGCTGATCCAGCAAGCGGGCCTTTATTGGCGTCGGGCTATTCGTCCCTACCCCAATAGCGATTGCCAAAAGGTTTTCTGAAAAACCGTCATCCAGGGGCTCAAGCCCCAGCCTGCCGAAAAGGTCATCAAGGTCGTCATGGCACTCCATGCGGGCGAAACGACGTGGATCATACAAACAAAGCCACTGGTCGCTATCCAACTGCAAAGCAGCTCGCACATAGGCCTCATTCGGAGTATCAGCCAGAAACAAACGCCCGCTCATGCGAAGATGAATAATCACCACTCTTTCCGGCAGCAGTTCCAGGATGATGTATTTGCCCCGACGGCGTAAACCAGCGATCTGGCGACCGGATACCCTTTCACGAAATGCTTCCAGATCACCGCCGACCGTATTCGGTCGCTCAGACCAGGCCGAAACAATACGGCTTCCTGGTAAACCGGCTTTTTCCAGCGAGGCAATTATGGTATGGACTTCGGGCAACTCGGGCATATCAGTTAAATCTCCACGGCATCATAACAGCTGAAGCGGATCAACATCAACTTCCAGAAAAACACCCCTGGGCACCTCGAAATTTTTAAGAACCCTGTCGGCAATAGCGTGCATGGCAGCCGCATTATTGCTGCGTAATATGAGCTGATAGCGAAAATTACCAGCAATTTTTCCCAAGGCGCATTCACTGGGACCAAGACAATCGCCAGGCAACTGATCATCTGGCGGAAAGGCAGCTCTCAGTTTATTGATAGTACTGCGAACCAGCGGCAACTGGCGCCCCCTGATAACCAACCTTATCATCCGCGAAAAAGGAGGAAAGCCGGTCATTCGGCGAACATCTATCTCGTTGCGATAAAAACTTTCGCTATCGCCACTGGCGGCTTGCACAATAATATGGTTCTCCGGCTGATAGGTCTGTACCAGCACTTCACCATCATTGTGATATCTGCCAGCCCGCCCGGCAACTTGGGTAATCAGGTTAAAGGTTCTTTCTGCCGCCCGAAAATCCGGCATGTGCAGGCCGGTATCGGCCACAATTATTCCCACCAGTCGCAAACCTGGAAAGTTAAGACCCTTGGCCACCATCTGCGTGCCCAGCAAAATCTGAATATCACCAGAATAAAAACCATTGAGGATTCTTTCTGCCTCGCCTTTTTTTTTGGCAATATCGGTATCAAGCCGGGCTATGCTTGCGTCAGGAAACAGACGGCGGACTTCATCCTCGATATGTTCGGTTCCAAAACCCGCATATCCAACATCCAGCGATGAACACTTGGGACACACGTCTATCGGCTTTGTTGTATAACCGCAGTAGTGACAGACCATCTTGCCAAGCTGCTTGTGCAAGGTAAGCCCAACCGAGCAGTGTGGGCACTGCATCCCCTCGCCACAACTACGGCAATGAAAAAAATGGGAAAAACCCCGGCGATTAAGAAAAAGGATAACCTGCCGGTTTGAATCAAGGGTTTCATGCATGGACTGGACCAGGCGCCGTGAGAGCACGTTTTTTTCTTTTCGCATATCCACGATGCTGATGGCCGGCATTTTACCGCCGCTAATACGTTCAGGCAGACCAAGCCGCTCCAAATCACCGCTTTCCATCAAATGCATCGCCTCGACTGAGGGCGTCGCGCTACCCATTATCAACATCGCCTGTTCCAAAATGCAGCGCTTCATGGCGACCTGCCGGGCATGGTAACGAGGACGGTCGGCAGACTTATAGGCCCCCTCATGCTCTTCATCCAGAATAATCAATCCAAGCTGCTGAACCGGAGCGAATACCGCACTGCGGGCCCCAATAACCATCCTGGCCGAACCATCAAGAATTCGTCGCCATTCTCCCAGCCGCTGTGACGGCGTCATGCGCGAATGCAGCACCGCCGCCGTGTGACCAAACCTGCTCTGCAACATCCGCGACACCTGATGCGTCAATGCGATCTCTGGAACCAGATAGATAATCCCCTTGCCCTGCGCAAGAACCTGTTCAGCGATTTGCAGGAAAACCTCAGTCTTGCCGCTGCCAGTGACCCCATGCAGGTAGAAGCGTCCCTGTCCGGCTTCCAGAATGCGCTTGACCGCGCTGGCCTGGGCATCAGAAAGCGCATGCGGGCTACTTTCAAAATCCGCTTCACTGCTTCCAAGCGCCGGTATTGCGCGTGACTCCTTGGCGCCGGGGGTCATAAGAGACAGGCATTCACCATAGCTGGCAAAGTACATGCCTGCCATCCATTGGGCAAGCTGCATTAGCCTGGTATCCAACAATGGCTCCTGATCAAGCTGGCGAATAATCGGTTTGGCAGTAAAGCCCTCTGGCGCCTGCTCGCTCATTGCAAGCACTACCCCCTGCAGCTTTCGCCCATTAAACGGCACCATAACCCGACAACCTGTTTCGACCGGCGTATCATGGCAATAAGTAAATGAACGATGCAGTGGCAGCGGCAAGGCTACCTCAAGATAATATTTTGATTGCATTAGGTTACCTGACTGGCGGCCGGTAATCGCTGCGTAACTGCGCCAGATGATCTCGCATCATCTGCAAGTCCTTCCAGACCTCTGCCCGTAATTGCTGATCCCGCAAAACCTGAGCGGGGCTATAGGTGACCCAAACAGGAATATCATGGCCGGCGATCTGCAGGCTTTGCGGCCTGCCCCTTAGTTCAAGGAATTCATTGTCCGCGCCTAAAAGTCCGGCAGCAGCATTCGGACCAAGCAGCAACAACATTGGTGGCCGCAACAAGCTTATCTGCCGCTCGATATACGGCAGGCACTGCTTGACAACACCTTCGTCTAGGGCATTTTTTCCTTCCGGCAGGCATTTAACAAGATAATTGATAAAAACGTTGGAATGGCGGCTAAGACCTATTGCTTTGAGCCACTTATCCAGATACTGTCCGCCAGAGCCGACAAAGGGCAGCCCAGTCCGATCCTCATCAGCGCCAGGAGCACTGCCCACAACCATCAGCAGGGGTTCCCTGGAACCGGTTCCCGGGACCGCATGCCTTCGCTCCTTGTGAAGAACGCAAGCCTTGCAAGCCCTGACCTCGCGGATGATGGCAGAAAATTGATCGCCAAACCCGCTGTCGGCCTGATCTGCAGACCCGGATACGCCAACACCGGCAGGCTTCTTTTCGGCCTGCTTGCGCACCTGTGGTCTGGGGGCCGGTTCGTGGTGGGTACGGTAACCAAGTTGCAGCAAATCTTCCAAATCATTCAAGAGTTCCCAAACAGGCTCTGTCATGCATCCCCCCCTTGAATAAACGGCACTGAAAAATCAGGATACCTTACCCCGCAAAGGCAGAGGCCGTGCGGTGCGGCGGTCTTGCCGCCATATCCGCGGTCACGAGCGGCCAGAACCCGACTGAATGTTTCAACCGGGTCACGGGTTTCGGCAGCTGCCAACATGGTACCCATGATAGTACGAACCATCTTCCACAGGAAGCCCTTCCCGGATATTTCAAAAACCATACCGTCCTGGTCCGGAAAAAAAACAGCCTGATAGACGGTTCTCACCATATGTGCTTCGTCCTTTTTGCTGGCCAGGCTGGTAAAA
>CAZDYA010000062.1:0-7829 GCA_964509515.1 uncultured Spirochaeta sp. | reverse complement strand
GCGTAATAACGACAGCCAATAACATGCCAACCGCCGACAAGGTATTACCAGCTACTGCAGATCTTGGATGGGACATCCGCTTGAGGCCGATGATAAACAGGACCGAGGCAATCAGATAGCCAATATAAACGTAGATATTTTTATCCATTTTCAATCCTTTTTTCTGAACTTATCCAGCATGCGATGTGTCACCAAAAAACCACCAACGACATTAACCGTGGCAAAAAAGAGCGCCGTCATTCCAAGAACTGTAGCCAGCAGATCAGCCTGCTGCCCCAGGGAAATAAGTGCCCCTATGATGGTTATCCCCGAGATTGCATTGGAACCAGACATAAGCGGCGTATGAAGCACGGGCGGAACCTTGGAAATAACCTCTATCCCAACAAATACTGCCAGGACAAATATGGTAAGCATCTGTATGAAAATTAGTGTTGTCATTTTTTTTCCTCCGTTGCCAAAAGCTGTCGCAATGTTTCATCGGGTATTCCCCCCTGATGAGTCAGCACTGTCGAAGCAGCAATTTCATCCGTCATATCCAGCGAAAGGCCATCATTCCATGATCCGGCAGGCTTAAGCATATAATCAAGATATGAAGCAAAGTTTTTGGACAATAACTGACTGGCATTTCTTGCCAGCTCCGAGGCTGCATTTTCCGGGGCAAGAATTTTGATTCCCTTGTAGATCACCTCTTCTCCTGGCCTGGAGCCGGCTACATTCCCACCCTTCTCGGCAGCCAAATCAACGACCACCGAACCAGCATTCATTTCGTCCAGCATCTCTTCTGTAACCAGCCTGGGGGCCGGCTTGCCTGGGATCAGCGCGGTTGTTATCACAACGTCACTCTCGGCCAAAGCGGTCTTCATCACTTGTCTTTGTTTGGCGTAAAATGCTTCATCCATTTTTTTTGCATAGCCACCCTGAGACTCTGCCTGTTCCGTATCCAACTCCACCTCAAGAAATTTGGCCCCCAGGCTTTGAACTTGTTCCTTGACCGCTGGTCTAATATCATAGGCACTGACAACTGCGCCAAGACGTTTGGCGGTGGCAATGGCCTGCAGGCCGGCAACCCCAACACCAAGCACCAGAACCCTTGCTGGAGCAATTGTTCCGGCCGCCGTCATCATCATTGGAAACATTTTTGGCAAGGCATTGGCCGCCAAAACCACGGCCTTATAGCCGGTCAAATTCGCCATCGAGGACAGAACATCCATACTCTGCGCTTTGGTAATGCGAGGGATTCTTTCGAGCGAAAAGCTTGTAACACCAGCTGCGATGAAGGCCTGAAAGAGCGGGCTTGGCTGATAGGGATCCATCATCCCGATCACAACTTGTCCCCTTCTGAGTTTTTTATGATGCGGTGCCAGCAAAGAATGAATATTTATCCCGCAGACCACATCAGATTCGCCTAGCACGGCATCAACATCCGCAACCATGCGTGCGCCCCGGGCTACATACTCATCATCAGCAAATCCTGAGGATATACCTGCGCCGGTCTGCACGATTACTTCTCCAAATCCGGAAAGCACAGATACATGCGCAGGCACCAAGGCCACCCTTTGTTCACCGGGCCGGCTCTCTTTACATATTCCAATTATCATATATAAAATGTACTAAGATTCAGAGCGTCCGTACAGATTCCACTCATCATTTCGATATTTTGTTTCGGCTAAATTTGCCGCCTGATCAAATTCCTGGGTTGTTAAAGGTTCTTCAACCCAATCCAGCTGCATTTCATCGGCGAAGTGCCGCTTTATCTGATTGGCAAGCTCAGCACGGCTAAACGTCTGTTCACTCAACTGAGCATTTTCACCTGTTTCGAACAAGGCTGTGACTCGTTCCGGCTCAGGCATAATTGAGGGGGCAAAAAACCGGCTCTGATCTTCACGCTGCAGGGTCAGGGGGATGGAACCATGCTGAAAAACCACCTGTCCCATTCTTCTTTGCGCGTTTCCGCCTAGCTTCTTCCAGCGATTCCGGGAATTTACCACTACATCATATTTTTCCTGGCCAGCAAAACAATGTACGGTCTTTTGCCCAATCAGACTGACGGCAGCATCTCCATCCTGCATAGCGGCATCCCCGGCAAAGCAGGCCGACAAACCCAGGCCGCGATAAAATCTTAGCAAAAACCCGCACAGTTTTCGGTACGCATCCTTGACTGCCAGGCCATCCAGATCCTGCTGAGTGCAAATCATACTGTAGGTAATTTCATCGTCATGATAGATTGCTCCACCACCGGTGATACGGCGAACGAGCGGGATTTGGTATTCTTTGACTTTTGCCAGATTCAAGCCCACTTCCGTGGGCTGAAAACGTCCAAGCGAGATGGTCGGCTCTGACCAGCCATATAAGCGAAAAACCGGCTTTTTCTCGCCAGCAACAAAGGCATCAAGTAACGTTTGATCTACTGCCATGGCCATCGGACCAGGAACGGGCCCAGTATCCAGCCAGCGCCATTGACGTCGAAACTCATGCAGGTGAGACATTATTTTATTTCTGCAGTCTCAACCATGTAACGAACATTAACTCCCTGCTCGGCGTATTGTTCCATCTCGATCACAAAAACCAAAAACTGATTATCCGGAGATACCAGGACCTGATGAATCCTGTAACGCTGCATTCCGGCACGATCGAATTGGGGCAACCCCACTTGAAATGATGATTGCTTGCCTGATTCCGCCAAAACCTGAACATCCAAATGAAATCTGGCCCTGACATCCGCGCCTTCACCCTGCCTGGACTGCACCAGTTTAACTGTGTATTCATTTTCAGTTTGAAAATCGCGAAAATTTAACTCCGCCCGCGGTTCATCGCCATCCATCAAAACATATACCAATCTGCCCGTATTGGTATGATCAATATCGGATTTTTCAAATGCCGCGGTCTGCTCGCCCAAAAGACGGTACAGGGCTGCAGAACCATCGTATCCTGGTTCCACTCGTCTTTCATAATCATTGCGAATTACACCATCTTTAACGAAACGGTTCTGCGCTACATCAACGATAAATATCTCTGCATACGGAAACAAACTATCTTCCCGAATACCATATTGTGCAAAAGCAAATGTTTCGGAGTCACGGGAAAAACCCAAATTCACCATCGTGGCTACATCCCCGGCCCACGTCATGCCTGCAATACCTGCAATCAGCACGATAAAGCATGATAGTCTACGCACCATAATGGTACCTCCCTGTATTCAAATATCGAACAACCAGCGAAAAACTGTAGCTGAAATAGCGATATTTTTCACATATCTGCATTCTTTCACTTCACTCTCTTTTGTACTACAATAATTGATCATGACACTCAGAACCCGGCGAATTACAATTTTCGGAATTATTCTGCTGAATCTAACCTTGCTGACAATAAGCATGACAACGCTGACGGCCCTTGCCGCGCGGCTTGTTAAAACACCCCTGCAATTGTTTTCCGGTGTTCTGGTCATGTTAAATTCAAATCCCGGTCTTGGCTACAGCTTAGGCGCATCAATCATTGGAACCCTGCTGCTTGTAATACTGTCCAGATATTTTCGCCGCAATCCGTCCCCCGAAACATTCCTGACCATGGCCGCAATCGGAGCTATTGCTGTCGAAACGATCAGAACCGGCTTTATCATTCTGACTATCGCCAAGGCCCCTATCATATATTATGAACTGCTAGCGAGAATCATCATTTTTTCACAATTATTTAGCATCACCGGCCTATTCTTCTCTTCGTTATATCTGCTGGATATCCAATATCAAAAGGTGAATTATATTGTTCTTATTCAGCTGATTACGGCCTTGTTATTTGCATATATTCTGCCCGTGCATACAGCGCATCCTGTAACCCTGCTACAACACCCGGTCGCTGATTCCTTCGGCTACCCCTGGCTGGTGGGAGGCATCTACGCCTGTTCCATTTTGAACATTATGGCGGTATGGGGTCAGCAAAAAAACCTGGAAAACTGGCCCCTGTACTCAGGCGCTGCCATGCTGTCCACCGGTTATATCCTGCATATCATTCTTAACGGAAATTGGCGCCTTGTTGGCCTCTCGCTGCTAACTATCGGCGCCATCCTGTTTTTTTGGGGTCAAAACAAAAGATATCTCTGGGATTGATTTTTACATGATTACCAGTAGTTGAGCCGCCAGCCCAGTCGCCATAGGCAGCAGAATATTATCAAAATCCTTTACCGGCAAAGCCTCAACAGCGGTCCCTACCAAGGCAATCAGGGCAGCCGACAAAATGTCATTAGTAACGGCAACTCCAGCAACAAAAATCGCAGCAAAACAGGTCAAACTACCGGCTATTGTCTTTCCGCCAGTGCCAGGAATCCGAACTCTGCCAAAGAACTTGCCAACTACACTGGACAAACCATCACCAAAGGCCAACGCATAGATTGCCAATACTGCTGCTGGGTATGGGTAAAGCAATAAAGCCATCATGGCTCCAATGCCCAGAGCAACCGGACCTAGTACAAAATGGCCCTGATCACGGTCACGTGATGCCAGTTGGGTAATACGCGAAATAACCGGAACTGCTTTTCCATTCATTCTGCGCATTTCAGACCAGGAATATACAAGAACACCAGCCGCCAAAAGAAACAGGGTAAAATCAACGCCTGCTATCTCGGCGATAGTCGGTACTGCCGCAATACACATATGAATTGACTTGCGCAGCAACTCTTTCTGAACATCCTGACCTGTTCTGGGAAGCGATAAACTGTATTTTGTAGGTCTTGCTATTGTCTGCATATTCATAATCCCTGTACATGTTGTGCAAATTCCATGCCATCTTTCATTGCTTTGTCGGAATTATATAAAACATTACAATACAAGATAATAGACGGCGAAGCAAAAGTCGGGCTTCGGCAACATCATCCATTGGTGTGCAATTTTTTATACACCAATATTCAGAAATGTGAATTCGGATGATTGACAATCAACAGCGGTCAACCTACAATCCCAATACTCTATCCTCACAGGAAGGCAAGATGGCAGAAAAAATAACTCCCCGGCACCAGAATTACTCGGACTGGTATATTGATATTATTGTTCAAGCGAAGCTGGCAGATTACAGCCCCGTAAAAGGCTCCATGGTAATCCGCCCACGCGGATACGCAATCTGGGAACGAATGCAAAGCGAGCTTGATGCCATGTTCAAGGCAACAGGGCATGTTAATGCCTATTTTCCCTTGCTCATTCCTATGGATTTTATTCGCAAAGAAGCACAGCATGTTGAGGGCTTTGCTCCCGAGTTGGCAGTGGTAACCCACGGCGGCGGAGAAGAACTGGAAGAGCCATATGTAATCCGCCCTACAAGTGAAACCATAATCTGGAGCATGTATAAGAAATGGATTCAGAGCTACCGCGATCTACCGCTGCTGATTAACCAATGGGCAAACGTAATGCGCTGGGAAAAAAGGACCCGTCTTTTCCTGCGTACAACCGAATTCCTTTGGCAGGAAGGCCATACGGCGCACTCGACTGCGGCCGAAGCTGAAGAAGAGACCCTGAAAATACTGAATATATACCAAAAATTTGCCGAGGAATTCCTGGCCATCCCGGTATTAACAGGAAAGAAGTCCGAGAGTGAAAAATTTGCCGGTGCCATTGATACATACGCCATAGAAGCGATGATGCAGGACTGCAAGGCCTTGCAGGCCGGAACCAGCCACTTTTTGGGGCAGAATTTCGCCAAGGCCTTCGATGTTACCTTTCAGAACAAAGATGGCGACCTGGAACATGTTTGGGCATCCAGCTGGGGGGTTTCCACCCGCCTCGTCGGTGCGCTGATCATGGCACACAGCGACGACAGCGGGCTGGTGTTGCCCCCGCGAATAGCGCCTACTCAGCTGGTGGCAATTCCCATCTTTCGGGAAAAGAACAAGGAAGAAATATTTGCCTATACAAACAGGATAATGCAGAGTCTGCCTGATGAAATCCGAACATCAGTTGATGATGACAGCACCAACAGCCCGGGCTGGCGTTTTGCCGAATGGGAAATGCTTGGGGTTCCCATAAGAATGGAAATCGGTCCCCGCGACATGGCCGAAGACAAGGTTGTCCTGGCCAGAAGGGATACAGGCGAAAAGATAACAGTTGGAGCTGCAGAATTACCTCAACGTGTACCGGCCTTGCTTAAAGAGATACAGGATTCCATCTACCAGCGGGCATTACAATTTAGAAGCAAAAACACCCATTATGTCGAAGACTACACTGAGTTCTGTTCTTTTTTTACGGATGGCTCTAATGGAGGCTTTATTGAGATGCCCTGGGATGGCAACCCTGACACCGAAGCCAGGATCAAGGCTGATACCAAGGCCACCATCAGGGTATTACCTTTCGACAGCGAAGAACGCGCAAAAGGAAAAACTGATCCGGTAAGTGGAAATCCTGCACAATACGTTGCTATATTTGCCAAGAGTTACTGAGCAAAAATCAGGAGGCCCCAGATGAAAGGCATCCGATCAGGATGCATGCTTATTATTCTCGCAATCCTTCCCGCCGCCTTTGCCGGCGCGATTGGCTGGGAATTTCGGGCTGGCCCCATGTGGGCCGGCAACGCCTTTCACACAATCGATACCCCGGAAGGGTCTGTAAAGGTACAAGGAAGTGCTGTCAGCCCTTTGCGCACCATCCCGGGAGCAGCCTTTCTGATGCCGCTTTCTCCCATGTTTACCCTTAATATCGGCCTTGACGCCATGTTGCAGGAGTACCTTGAATTACCAGAAGGATCCCCCGCACCTGGCAAGGTAGTCCCAACCGATTCTCACGTAGGTAGTGATTCCGACTACCTGGAGCCCGGCGAGTCCCAAAACGTTGCCGCCATGCTGCTGTTACCCTTGCACATTGGGGTGGAAGCCTCGGTCATCAGCAATCCACTTTTATATACCGGCCCTGGAGCAGGTATAACACTGATTCCTGGCATTCCCTTTCTTATTGAAGGCGAAACCACTAGCGGAATACTAAGCTGGCACTACGGCGCCGGACGCTTCCTGTTTCCTGAATTAAACTGGTTTGTGACATTTAAAAACTTTGCAATGTTTGATTACGGGCTTAGACTGCGGTCCATTTGGCCACTATCCAACATTTGGGCAGCAACTGAATACGCCGGCTGGTGGGATCGCCTGCATATACAGCTGCAATTCTTTGTCCGCATTTAAAGAAAATCGTGCGGCGCTACATTCTTGCAAAGGTGCTCCTGATATCCGACAACTTGAGCAATTCCGGCGGCCACCGCCACATCAAGCGCAGCCCCGATCCTTAGCAACAAGGGAATAAGCGGAAGAAGAATTAGATAGCCTTCCGGAATACCCCGGCTATGCAATCCGGAGAGCAAACCAAGGAATAACAACATATCCCCACCAGGAATCCCGCCAATCACAAAAGAGATGAATATGGCAGAAAGCGCAACCAAAAGAACCTGGGCAATGGAAATTTCCAGGCTGGAATATGATCTTAGAACAACGATAAAGGCTATCATTACTACCATTGCCGTACCTGCGCGGCACAATAAAGTCGTTAAGGAAAAAACCACCGACTCTGCCTTTCTGGACACCCCCTGATTCTGACGCCCGGTACGCATAAGGGTTGCCAGCGAAAACATGTGATTTCCACTAACCAAGGCGGCCAACACCGGAGGCATAATGGAAAACAAAAACACTGCGGGGTTCTTTCGCCGGCCCAAAATATACACAGCAAAGGGAATTACGACAAACAGGACCAGCCCTGCCGAAAATACAACTACAAACAATAGTTCAAGAAACAACCCCGGTTCACGAATATCCCTGATCAGCAATATGGAGTAAGCCGTCAAGACTGCCATTCCAATCCCCGCCACCGACA
>CAZDYA010000061.1:0-7864 GCA_964509515.1 uncultured Spirochaeta sp. | reverse complement strand
ACAGTAAGCTGCGATGAGAAAAGCTATCCGGGCCGGCATTACCACTCTCACTTTTTGGATTTTTCTTGTGGCAGCGCTAGTCACACTGACCAGCTGCGCGAGCCCTGCTCCCGGCAGCTCTCCAGAGCAGACGATCCAAAGCAGCGGTGATCAATCTGCCGCCGGCCAGGCCGCCAATCCCGAAGAGGTAAATAACAGCTGGTCCAGCCCGGCTTTTGAGGCTGCCGACATCATGGCAGCCCTGCTGCGCGCCTATCCGCACCGCATTACCGCGATCGCCCGGCGAGACGGAGATTGGGCCCTTCAGATCGACCAGCAATGGCTATATTACGCCAACGGACGTTTTTTGCCGGAAAAAGAACGCCGCAATTGGCAAAGCTATGACCCCATCCCCTTTTACCGCTACCCCAAGGGCCTGCCGGATTTTGTACCACCAAGCGGCGAGCTGCGGGAATTCTTTGAGACCCTGTTGGACAATCGCAAAAGCAACCCGCCCAGAAGACACCCCGGTCTGTATAATGCCCTTTGGCAAGGAAGCGACCGCCAATCAACCTATGCTCAGGTAAAGTCGATCTATTTTTTGGGCCACCAGACCCAAATCCATCGCGATTTACTATCGGTTCTCGCTTCGGTTGAGGCCGAAATTCTGGCCGCCGCCAGCCAGGACCCAGCCTTGCAGGCCTACATCGACGGATTGGCCACCGTCAGCGGCTATTATTACCGTGAAATTGCCACCACCTCTTCTTTAAGTTTTCATGCCTACGGGGCGGCGATCGATCTGTTGCCGCAATACTACAATCGCCTGTCGCCCTACTGGCTATGGGCCAGCGAGCACGATGACCAGTGGTATGACATGCCCTATGAAAAGCGCTATATGCTGCCGGAAACCATCATAAATATTTTTGAAAGCCATGGTTTTATCTGGGGCGGCAAGTGGCGGCTTTTCGATACCATCCACTTTGAATACCGGCCTGAGCTGTTAATCCTGTCCGGCTTTCCCCTGCACCCCCAGTCCCCCGCCCCGCCCAGGTTTAACTAAGCCTGCTGTTTGACCAATCCCTTGGTTTGACTAAAAGTTTAGAGCACTATATAATAGTGTACATATGTTTTTTCGCAATGCTTTAGCCCAGGATGGAGCAGCCATTTGGTCTATTGTCAAAAACAGCGGCGTCCTTGATTTGAATTCCAGTTACAGCTATTTGATGATGGGGCACTATTTTTCGGATACCTGCATGGTTGCCGAGGGCGAACAATTGGTCGGCTTTGTTAACGGATTTATTCCGCCTAAACAGCCGGACACGCTGTTTATCTGGCAGGTTGCCGTAAATCAAGCCGGCAGGGGCCAGGGCATCGGACTTCGCCTCTTGCAAAACCTGCTGCAGGCTCAACCAAGCGGCAAAATCAAGTACCTGGAAGCCACTATTTCACCATCCAATAGCGCCAGCCATGCCCTTTTTGGCGCGGCTGCCCGTTCATTGAATGCAGAAAAGCTTATGTCACCGCTCTTTCCGGAACAGTGGTTTCCGCCAGGACACGAAGAAGAAGAGCTTTGCCGAATAGGCCCTTTTTCTCTTTCATAAAAATTTCATCGTAATGATTTGTACCAACAGGAGGATATCTATGAGTACAGCCACAATAACAAAGAATGGCAGCGCGCAAACATTGGCAGCCGATGCCGCGGTAACAGGCACCGTGCATGAAGCCTACGACCTTTCCGTTTTTGAAAACCTTGAGTCCGAGGTTCGCAGCTATATCCGGAATTTCCCCGTATTGTTCACCCGGGGCAAGGATCACTTGATGTGGGATGCCAACGGCAACGAATATGTCGACTTTTTCTCGGGGGCTGGTGCCCTTAATTACGGACACAATCACCCGGCTCTTCAAAAAAAGCTGGTGGATTACATCATGGCTGATGGCATTAGCCATAGCCTGGATTTGGCCACCTCTTCCAAAAAGGAATTCCTGCAACGCTTTCAAGAAATAATCCTGAAGCCCCGACGCATGGACTACCGCGTTATGTTCCCCGGGCCAACCGGCACCAATGCGGTGGAAAGCGCATTGAAGCTGGCAAGAAAGGTTAAGCAGCGCGATTCGGTAATCTCGTTTACAAATGCTTACCACGGCATGACCCTGGGTTCTTTGGCAATCACGGGGAACGCGTTCAAGCGCACCGGGGCCGGGCTGCCGCTGACCAACAGTGTGGCCATGCCCTATGCCAATTACATGAACGAATCCATGGACACCATTTCTTACATGGAACACTTTCTAAAAGATAATGGCAGCGGGGTCGATCTGCCGGCCGCCATTATTCTGGAGACCGTTCAGGGCGAAGGCGGTATCAATGTTGCCAGTCTGGCCTGGATACGGGATCTTGAAAAACTATGCCGCCGTTGGGACATCATGCTGATTGTTGATGATATTCAGGCTGGCTGTGGCCGCACCGGAACCTTTTTCAGCTTTGATGACGCCGGCATCAGCCCGGACATTGTCTGTATTTCCAAGTCCATTAGCGGTTATGGTTTGCCAATGGCCATCAATCTTATCAAACCGGAATACGATGCCTTTGGACCGGGCGAGCACAATGGCACCTTCCGCGGCAACAACCTGGCATTTGTAACGGCGACCGAAACCTTGAATTTCTGGCAGGACGACAGCCTTACCAAAAAAATACGTCGGCAGGAAAAAATGATACAGGAAACCCTGGAGGACATCGTAAAGACATGCCCCAAGCTTAAGGCTGAACACCGCGGTCGCGGCTTTATGCAAGGGCTGGTTTGTAACGCCACCGGGACGGCCAAAGATGTCTGCAAGGCCGCCTTTGAGCGCAAGCTCATCATGGAGACATCTGGCCCAAACAGTGAAGTCGCCAAACTCTTTCCAGCCATCACCATTAGTGATGAGGGCCTGAAACGAGGTCTCAAGCTGCTAAGCGAAGCCGCCAAGGCTGTCAACGATAGACTATAAACAAGACAACAGGAGCATACATGTTTACCGTAAAACTTGATGATATTATCGGCAGCGAAAACGAAGTCGATGGCGGCACCTGGGTTAGTCGCCGCCTGCTGCTGCGCAAGGACGGCTTCGGTTTTTCGCTACATGACACAATTATCCGCGAAGGTACCGAGACCTATATCTGGTACAAGAACCACCTGGAGGCTGTTTACTGCATTGAAGGCGAGGGTGAGGTCGAGGACCTGGATAACAACATTACCTATACCATTACACCCGGCACCGTGTATGCATTGAGCGGACACGAAAAACATCTGCTTCGTGCCTTGAAAGGTGATATGCGCATGGTCTGTGTCTTTAACCCGCCAATCACCGGTCGCGAAGTCCACGACGAAAACGGTGTTTACCCACTAATCGAAGACTAATTGGCCCTGCCGGCCGAATTTTTTGGCAGGCAGGCCGAATTTTCGGCCTGCTGGCTGATTTTTCACGCAATCTTCACATTTCTACATTGACGACCACCCAGGAAAGCGATATTTTTGCCTTTGTAATTTGTTACCGAATATTCGGTAACTTTTTCAATCTATGAACTGAGCAAAGGAAAGGAAAGATGCGCGGTAAATGCATACGCCCAAAACTTTCACAGGCCAAAATCCTCGCAGCTGCTACCGGCGTATGGCATAGGACAGGCTTTGCCTCCTTTACCATGGACAGCGTTGCCGAGGCATTGAATTGCAGCAAGCCAGCGCTATATCGGCACTTTTCTTCCAAAGAAGTATTGATGGATGCCGTACAGGAATATGCCGTCGATACCGTCGAAGCTGCCCTTCTCCGCAGCCGGCCCTCTGGCGACAGCAGCCCTGCCCGCCTGGATACCGTAGTTGATAACATCCTTGATACCCTGCAAATCCTGCAAAAAGAGCATCCTCATTCCATCTTTTGCGTCGCTTCATGCTGGTTCGCATTAAAAGATGAGCAGAGAGGGCGATTGCAGCACGGCCTTAAATCGCTTTTTTCTGTTTTCGCTGATGATTCCACGCGGCAGCTGGCAAGTTTTGTTCTTTTTTCGGCCGTTTTCTGGAGCATCGCCCCGCAGTTTTTCGAGTTCCTGGCCCCCGGCATGAAAATCAGGATAAATCGCAGCTGGATCAAACAGCACTGCCTTAACGGCATGGGTGGCGAACGGGTGTCGGGCCAGGCCAGCCTGGATGACCTGGATTTTGACAAGGTTGAAGAACATTTTATTCCCGGCCCCGGCCAGGCCCGTCACGAACATGACAGGATCTTTTCGGCCATTCAGGAAACCGTTTTGGAACATGGCCTGGCCGGTGCCACAGTACAGCAAATTGCCGAGCGCATAGGCATCTCGGTTAGCAGCCTGTATTTCTATTTTTCCAACCGCGATGAGATGCTGCAAAAGACCGTCGAAAATGAACGGCAGGCCTTTTTGGACCTGTTAAAGCCGCGGCTTGAATCATTTTCCGGCAACTGCCTTGAGGCCGCCTATGGATTTTATCTGGTACTGGATTCCTTTTATCGCAACAACCCCGAGTTGATTACCGTCGAGCACTGGCTGCGAAACCAATCCTCCATGGTCGAGAATCCGCCTGAGCCACCAAGCCCGGGGCCTGAAATCTTTGAGCTTTTCAGCCGCTGTATTTCCGAAGGCTGGTTTGGCACAGACAGCAATGTCTTTGCCATATTGGTGTTTCTGCATATCTTAACCGCCCACGACCATCACTTTCATCTGGCCGGCCAAGCGGGCAATCAAATGAACAATCAAAAAGATACCACCGCCACACTACGGCAGCGCTTTGGGCTATTTCTTTTCGGTACCCAATGGCCTGCCATAAGCCAAAAAATAAATATCAAGCCTAACACCCTGGATAAAGGAGTCAATTTATGATTAGTACCATCAAATCAGCCAAAAGACTAACAAAAACCGGCTTAATAACAAGCCTGCTAATGGTTATTCTAGTCGGACATCTTTCAGCCAATGAACCAGTCAAAATGGAACTGGATATTGAAACCGCTGTTGATCTGGCGCTGAACAACAACCTTGGAATACGCTCATCACGGATCGATCAAAGCATCGCCCGCCGGGATTACTGGCATCGCTTTAACGTGTTTCTGCCCCGCATCTCTGTTTCGGGCACCTTTAATCGACCTGACGATGAGCCGGAGGCAATCCCGAACACGACCATGGATCTCTATAATTATGTCAGCGGCATGTCACAGTTCTTTGCTGGAGGAGGAGCGCCGGGATACCCCTTGCCGGCACTGGAAGCTATCGATGTTCCTGAACAAGACGACCCCGCCCGCTGGACCTACAGCGCCAGCGCTAGCGCCAGCCTTACTCTTTCTGCCCAAATGATTCAGGGAGTGCGTGCCGTTGCCAACGCCTACAAAAACTCGCAGATGACCCTGGAAAATGCCGAGCGACAGCTGGAAATGCAGGTGCGAAAATCCTATCTGCAACTATTGCTGCTACAGGAACAGTACCGCCTGTCCCAAAGACGGCTGGAAGCCAGCGAAGAGCGCCTGGAAGATATCCGTGGCAACTATAACGCCGGCCTGATTGATGAACTGACCCTGCGCAGCACCCAGGTACAGGTAGAAAGCCTGCGCCCAGCCATCCTGCGACAACGCCAGGCTTTGAATAACGCTCGCCGGCAGATGGCGGCCACCATCGGCATTGATCAGCCAGAATTGCTGGTGTTCACCGGGTCCATCGCCGCCGAGGCCAAAAACCTTGGCGATGCCGATAGCCTGCGCCTGTTTTTGGACCGCAATGCCGATATCCAGGCGCTGGCCTCGGGCCGCAAGAACATCGAAATCGCCATTGCCAATAGCATCTCCAGCATGTTGCCCACCGTTACCTTTTCCTACGGAAAAAACTTCATTCTGGACAACACCGTCGATCCCTTTAGTGACGGGCTGCTTGATAATGAAAATTTTAGCGACCGCGGAAGCTTCAGCATAACCATCAGCCAGGCCATTGACCCCCTGATTCCAGGATCAGGCACGTGGAAAAACATAGGCAACCAGCGAGACCAGCTCAAACAAATTCAGTTGCAGCAGGAACAACTGCGAAATAACCTTGAAATGCAGCTGCAAATGCTGGTAGGCAATATTCAGGCCTCCCGCGAGACCATCGAGGTTCTGGAAAGTAGCGTAGCCCTGGCGCAACGGGCTTTTACCCTGACAGAAGAATCATACTCCAACGGTTTGCGTGATTTTTCTCAGGTCCGCGATGCCGAAATCGACCTGGACGATGCCCAAGTACAATTATTACAAGAGCAGCATAACTATCTGGTGAATCTGCTTGATCTACAATTTCTGTTAAATACACCCCTAAATGAACTGGAGGAAAACTAATCATGCCCAAGTTAACCCGTAAAAGGATCGTTATCCTTGTAATTGGACTTCTGCTACTATTAATGATACTTGGCGGTCTTGCCCGCGGTGGCCGAAAAGGCAAAAATGAAAAACCCGACAAAGGCGAGCTGCCGGTCAGTGTGCAGACCATGATTCTGGAACCCGGCCCAATAACCGACTATATTCTGCTGAATGGCGAAATCCAGCCCAAAAGCAGCGTGGATGTCTATGCAGATACGGCCGGCGAGCTTATCAGTCTTTCTCGCAGCAACGGTGACCGGATTTCCCGCGGTGACACCATTGGCCAGATTGACCCATCACGCCCTGGACAACGCTTTGCCCCTAGTGCCATAACCGCACCAATCAGCGGCACCATCGTTATGGTAAACCCCAGAATCGGATCCCAGATATCGCCGCAAATGCCAGTCGCCCGTATCGCGACAACCAATGAACTGGAAATAACAACCAACGTACCGGAACGCTACATCAATAATCTGGCAATCGGTCAACCAGCACTCATACAGCTGGATGCCTTTCCCGACCTGGAATTCGATGCCGTGGTTTCCGAACTCGATCCACTGGTAAACCCGCAAAACCGGACCCTGCAAACCACCATGGTATTAAAACAGCATGATGAACGCATCCGCCCTGGCATGTTTGCCCGCGTCAAGATTATCACGGCCCAGATAGATGATGCCCTGGTTATCCCTCAGACCGCCGTAATTCGTCAAGCCGACAAGGCCTACGTCTATGTTCTGGATGCAGATCAATTGGCAGCCCAACGTCAGGTTATAACCGGCATACAGATAGACGGAAAGGTACAGTTGATTGATGGCGTGCAGGCCGGTGAAACCGTGATAACCCGTGGCCAAAACATGCTGGAAGACGGTCGCTCCGTGCGCATCCTGAATGAGGAGCAATAAAAATGCTAATCAAGTCCGTCGTACAACGACCAACCACATATTTTGTTATTTTTGCTCTACTGATCCTTTTCGGTCTGTATACCTGCAGCGGCGTCGCTGTCGACCTGTTTCCCGAAATCAACCCCCCTGTGTTGGTTATCAGTACCGATTATGAAGGCGTCGGCCCCCAGGAAGTCGAGCGCGCCATTACCAGACCACTGGAATCCATCCTGAGTAATGTTTCCAATATAAAGAGTATTACCTCGACAACGCAGCAGGGCAACAGCCAGATCATTCTTGAGTTTACCTGGGGCAGCGACATGAGCGAAGGCTCAAATGAGGTTCGAGACCGGCTGGATATGGCACGCAGTTTTCTGCCTGATGATGCCGGAACCCCGATGATCTTCAAGTTCGACCCCTCGCTGATCCCGATTCTGGAGATGCGCATGGTTGGAAACCGCAGCCCCGAAGAACTGCGCCGGCTGGCATTAGACATCGTGCAACCCAGACTGGAGCAGCTGGACGGTGTTGCCCAGGCCTACGTAACCGGCGGCCGTGATCAGGTTATCCGTGTCGATATCCCGCGTAGCAGGCTGGACGCCTATGGACTGACATTTTCCCAAATCTCCCAGGCC
>CAZDYA010000060.1:0-7884 GCA_964509515.1 uncultured Spirochaeta sp. | reverse complement strand
TCTGTAGTCTGTATCGAGGATCCGGGTAGCTGGCAGTGCCGTAGCCCGCATAGATACTATATGTCCCGCCCTTATCCTCCCGGATGCTTTCCCTCAATATCATTCGGAGAACATCGGTGAGTACGCCTAATTCAAACCTGGCTTGCTCATCGCCAGCATAGTTGTCATGAAAGACAATGGCGGCGTGACTGGCGGTTTCCTTGCCGAAAGAGATGGTTTCCTTGATGGCTGCTTTTGGCCTGTCATCAGGTCGGGGGATACGGGAAGAAGCAGGTCCTGCTGGAATGGAGGCTATCCATCTTGCTATTAATGGTTTTAAGGCTTCTGTCTCAATAGCACCAGCGATGAAGATGGCGGCATTGCTGGCCGAGGTAAAGGAATTTTGGAAAACCTGTTGCATGCCTGCAAAGCTGGTGCTGTTAAGGGCTTCTGTGTTGAGTGGCTGACGCCGGATGTCCTGTCCGGCATATAATTGCTGTAATCGGTCGCCAAAAACCGTGTCAGGCTGGGATGCGCGGCGTTCGAGTTGGCTGGATAGTTGTCTTATCATGGTTTGATAGGCCGATTCTTCAAAGCGTGGTTTGGAAAAATATAGATTGGCCAGCTGCAATATTGTTTCAATATCCTGGCGTGATGAATTACCGCGTACTCCAAGCGAGTAATCATCAATGTATGGAGCTACGGATACAGTCTTGTCGCTAAGGTATTTTTCCAGATCGTTTTTTGGGAATTCGGCTATGCCTGATTCATAGGCAAGGCTGGGGGCAAGCAAGGAATTAAAGTAGTTACTGTCTTCTACAAGTGAATGGCCGCCGGGCTGCACCCATTGGAAAATAACCTCGTCATCCTGGAAATCGGTAGGTAGAACAAAGGCGGTCAGGCCGTTGGAAAGCTGCCACTCAATAACGCCAGTCTCTGGATGGATTTTCTCTTGCAATATCCGGCCAGGCTGCGGCTGTTGTGTGAACAATTCCTGAGCGATGCTTGCGGTGTCGGCCGGGGGTTCAGTTTCCATTTGCAGGGTTTCAGCAAGCAACTGATCCAGCAACCTGGCATCTGGCAAGGTATCAACCTGCGTGCCGGCGGCGCTGATGGTAACTACCATCGAGTCGGTATTGATATAGGAACCTGCCAGGGCATGGATATCGCTGCTGGAAATATCCGGCAGGATGCGGCGCACCAGATCACGCTCATATTCGATGCCTGGGGCGGCCTCGCCCGCAAGAAAATGGCGAGTGTACTCGGCTGCAAACATGGCGCTGTGGGTGGTATTTCTTTCGTTGTAAGCGTTATCCATGTCCCGCAGCAACTCCTGCTTGGCCCGGTTTACCTCTTCATCAGAAAAGCCATGTTGCTTGGCGCGAAGGATTTCACTAATCAGGGTAGTATAGGCCTGGATAAGATCGGCGGGCTGGGTAATGGCTCGCAGAATGGTTGCATCGGCACTGCGAACAAGCTTGCCGTATGCCGCCCAGGCAGAAAAGAAGGGTGCTTCTGGTAGGCGTGCGATTTCCTTCAGCTTTACATTTATAATGCTGGCAAAGAGTCGATGGGTAATCATTTGTTTGTAATCAGCAACGGTATGCAAGGTTCGTGTGGGATGAACGGTGTAAATTGAGATGCTGGTTTCTTCAGCCTCCGGGTCGGCGGCAACGGAAAAACGAGGGCCGCCGCCGGTGGGAACTGCATGCCGAGGTCGGGTTAGACTGGCATCATTCTCTGCTTTTTCGGTCGCCGGAATCTCAGAAAAAACCTCTGCTGCAGTTTTTCGCATGCTTGCCGGATTGAAGTCGCCGACAATGATGATGCTCATCAGTTCCGGTCGATACCATTGGCGGTAGAATTCATTGAGAGAAGATGAATCGGCCTGCATGAATATTTCCGGCTTTCCGATAGGAAGTCTTTGGGCATATAACGAATCACTGAACAACACCGGAAAATGAATATCCCTGAGGCGTTGATCAGCTCCCTGGCCAAGACGCCATTCTTCTTTGATAACCTTCCTTTCATTTTCAATTAATTCCGGGGGAAAACTGACGGCAGATGCCCATTGTTGCAATATTTCCAGTCCGCGGGTAATGCTTTCTGGAACATCCGAGGGAACTTGCAGCATGAACACGGTCTCATCAAAACTGGTGTAGGCATTAACATCCGGACCAAAGCGCATTCCCAGGGTCTCAAGGTATGTAACAATATCCTTTTGTTCAAATTTTTCGGTTCCCAGGAAGGCAGCGTGCTCGACAAAATGGGCAAGGCCTTGCTGGTTTTCGGTCTCCAGGGTGGAGCCCGCGTTGACTACCAGACGCAGGAAAATGCGGTTGGCCGGTTCGCTATTCTGGCGAAGATAAAGGGTCATGCCGTTGGGGAGAGTCTCTCTGATGATGGCCTTGTCCAAGGGCAAAACCTGGTTGTGGTTATTGCATGAAAAAAAAGGCACAAAGAGGATTGCTATCAACATGCTTGTAAAAAAGGTGCGGATACTGGTTTTCATGCCGCCAATTGTATTCCCTACAAAGCTTCTGCGTCTACCTGTGCGCGTCGGATTGAAACAGGCAGTCCGCCGTTGGAAAAACTGCAAATGGTGATAAAGTTTAGACCGGTTTGTCCCAATAAAATTTCTCCATCTTTACCGGCAGGGCAAAGAGTTGTGACGGTCCAGCCGGCAAAATTGTTTCGCAGTATCGAGCCGAATCTGGCGTACAGGTTACGAAGGTCATGGCGGCTTTGTATGCGTTTCCCATAGGGCGGGTTGGTGATTATGTGGCCCGTACATCCATCTTCTGTCCAATTTTCCGGCAAGCGGCTGACCGGACTGTGCTTGATACAAATTGAGCCGGGCAAATTGAATAATGACTTCGCGCGGTCCAGGTTGTGCTGTGCTGCCCGGCAGGCACCCTCGTCCCTGTCAAAGCCCATGATCGCCGTCGGTAAATGTCCTTGCTGCCTGGAAAACAGGGCGGCCTCAATTGGAATGGTACCAGAGCCGCAGAAGGGATCAATGCACGGCGACTGGCCATCCCAGCCGGAGGAGCGAATCATTACAGCGGCCAGGTTTTCCTGCAAGGGAGCCTTGGCTGTTTCCAGCCGATAGCCCCGCCGGCCCAGGTCTGCTGATGAAACCGAAATGCTGATAGTGCATTGGTTTTGGATGAAGGCGGCTTCGATAAGGGTTTGCGGTGTTTCTGCCAGGTTGTTATCAAGAATAAAACGGCGTTCGGTAGCTGTACTGATAATTCTTTCCAGGCGCTCGGTGATGGCTGAGGTATGGTATAGTTTTGATTTGAAGCTGCGGGCACGGATTTTGATGCCAGAGCCGGGTTCTTTCAAACCTGACAGGATTTGCGCCCAGGGTATCTGCGAGGTTTTGCGTTCAAATTCGGGGAAACTGACCGCTGTAAAAGATGATATCACCCGCATAACGCGCAGGACGGTTAGCAGGGAAGGTATCATCTTGTTAACATCCGCCGGATTGCCCTGCCAGCTCACCTGACCCTTGGCAGTTGTCAGCATATTGTGGCTAAGAAGGCCAGCTGAAACGTCGATTATTTCCTGACAAACAATATCTTCTGTGCCTGGGAAGGTGATTGCATTAAAAAGCTCACTCATTTCTTGTACTATTACACTTATTCAAGCATCACAACAATCTTTTCTTGGCTTATTTTATGGCTAGGCAACATTTTTTTGATTATATTTTGAATGTTGCTGAACCATATTGGTATAGGAAGAAAAAATGAACAAAACCATGCGCTTTTTTATTATAGCTTTGGCTGCCTTTGCAGTATTAGGATTAATGGCCTGTTCGAATAATGATGAACAAGCCATTACGGAAGAAACACCGCTTGCAGTTGAACCCGAGACCTCTGGAAGGGCAGTTGTCGGCTATACCGTCGAAAGGGGTTCGCTGGCCTCGGCGGTCGAGGTTTCCGGAACGGTTGAGGGAATTCGTGAGGCCACTGTTCAAAGCGAGACTCAAGGCGTTCTTTTGGAAGTGTTGGTTGACCTGGGACAGAACGTGAAGGCGGGTGATGTTTTATTGAAATTTGATGATCAGGTTGAGCGCGCCGCCTTGCGGCAGGCAGAGAGCCAATATGAGTCGGCACGGCTGGAGGTAGACGGCATTCAATGGCAGTTTGATCGGGGATCGGCCAGCAAGGCTCAGTTAGTCAGGGCACAGGCCGCCGCCGCAGGTGCTGAGAGCGCCCTGGCCCAGGCTCAGAGGAATTTTGACAATAGAACTATCCGGGCTCCAATCGATGGGGCGGTGGCTGACATTGCACGGTCGGTATCCCCGGGAAACCTGATTGGCCCGGGGACGCAGGTTTTAAGAATTGTTGATACTGGCAAGCTAAAGATGCGTGTGGGTGTCGGACAGAATGCGGTGGCAAGAATTGAACCGGGAAATATAGTACAGGTAACAGTGCCAAGTGTCAGTTCCAAGCCTTACGAAGCAGTGGTAAGAAGTGTCGGAGCGGCAGCTGATCCCACGACGGGATCTTTTCCGGTAATTGTTGAATGGGATAACAGCGTTGAAACCCCGGTGAGGGCAGGGGCTTCCGGTATCGCCATGATTTATGATTCGTCGGCTGGGCAATCACTTATCGTGCCCGCCGCTGCCATCGATAGTCGTAATAGTGAGACTGTGGTTTTTATTGAAGAGGATGATCGGGCGGTGCAGAAAACCGTAGTTTTGGCTGGCAAGCGCGGTGCAAGGGCGGCTGTTCTGGAGGGGATCAATGATGGTGATGTAATAATTGCCACAGGGATTGCCAGCCTGCAGAATGGCGACCCCGTATTGATTGATCTTGCCGGCAGCAGTCTGGATTTAAGGTAGTCGTTATGAATATCGGAGCCTTTTCTACCAAAAATCCAGTGCTTGTAAATATAGTAACCCTGCTTATTTTGTCGGTTGGGTTCTTGAGCGTTGTCCGATTGCCGCAGGAACAATTCGCCGAGGTGCCCTTCTTTTTTATTAACATTACCGTCCCATATCCTGGGGTTAGTGCGCAGGATATTGAGTCAACCGTAACTGCGAGGGTTGAAAGCACCATGCAGGGTTTGGACAAGCTTTCTGCCGTTCGTTCCTTGACCAACGATGGTGTGACGAATATTCAGCTGGAGTTCGATCAGGGTATTACGCGGCCTGAATTCGACCGGGTTTTTCAGGAAGTGCAAAATCGCTATTCTGCATTGTCCTTGCCAGATGGCGTGGCTAGTGCAGGAATTAGCGAGTTTAGTTCGAATGATTTCCTGCCGGTTATCGAGGTAGTGTTGCATGGTAACCTGCCATATGTGGAGTTAAATTCCATAGCGCAGCGATTGGCCGATACCTTTGAGGGTGTTCCACAGGTTTCTGATGTGCAGATGGTAGGTTCACGCGATCCGGTCATCTATATCGAATCTGATCAGGAGAGGCTGGAGACCTTGGGTATCAGTATCAACCAGATTGTCCAGGCGGTAAGGGTCAGAAGCACTACCACGCCCGGGGGTTCACTGGTTATGCCGGATAGAAGCCTGCTGTTGCGTACCAGCGGCGAAATAGCAGGGCCGCAGGATTTTAACGGTGTCATCCTGCGCAGTGGTGACCCTGGACAGGCGATAAGGATTTCGGATGTAGCTTCGATACGAGAAGGTTTTGATTCAGAGGGTTTGGCGGCCAGGTATAACGGTCGGCCGGCAATCACCCTGAGGATTACCAAGGTTCCCGGCGGTAGTAGCGTTGGTATTATCGAGGATATTCAGGCCAAGGTGCTTGCATACCAGCAAAGCGGTGTTCCGGAAGGCTTGGAGATTGACTTTTTCAACGATTCAACCGTTCAGATAAAGGATAGCATATCTGTACTGGTAAGCAACGCAATAGTCGGTCTAGTCCTGCTGGTGGCGATCCTTTTGGTATTCGTTGGGGTTCGCAATGCTTTGATGACTGCGCTAGGCATACCGGTAACCTTTGCGGCTACATTTTTCCTGCTAGAGGCTTTTGGTGAGACCCTCAACAGCAACACCCTGTTCGGTCTGGTGTTGGTACTGGGGCTTATTGTCGATCATGCGATTGTAATTGTCGAAAACAGTTTCAGGCTGCAGCAGGAAGGGCTGGACCGCCATGCGGCCGCTATCAAGGGGCTTAATCAGGTGGTAATCCCGGTTTGGGCAGCGACAGCCACGACGGTGGCAGCATTCTTGCCGCTTACCTTCCTGCCAGGGGTTATTGGGCGTTTTCTGAGGGTGGTTCCTCTTACTGTCAGCATCGCTTTGATAGTCAGCACCTTTGAGGCAACCTTGTTTCTGCCAAGTCACTTTGCTGATTGGCCTGGAAAGATGCGAGAAACCAGATTTGCGCGCTGGTTTATGCAGGGGCAGAAGTATTTTGAGTCATGGTTAAAAAGGGTCTATGCCAAAAGAAAGCGGGTATTGCTTTTGTCACTGCTGCTTATGTTGATTGTATTTGGTAGCACTGGTTTTATTCGTCAGAACTTGTTCGATGCGGATGACTTCAGCATTGCATTCATTGATATTCAGATGCCGGCCGGCACGCCAATATCCAGAACCGATCAGCTTACAGCTGAATTTGAGCGGAAACTCTTGCCGCTGGTGGGTAATGGTGAGGTCAAAGCAGTTAACGCTTATGTGGGTTTTTCGGCTGGTAGTAGTGAAAACGTTTCCGATCCGACGGTTGGTCAGATTGTACTAGATTTGGAGGATACTAAACAGGGCCGAACAAGATCAGTCGCCCAGATTCTTGGTGATGTCGAGGAACTAACCGCTGGTATTGCCGGTGCAGAGAGCGTACGTTATCGGCGCCAGCAGTCTGGTCCACCGGTTGATGCCCCCCTGTCTTTCAGGTTGTTCGGCAATAGCTTTGATCAGTTACAGGACGCGGCAGCAATAGTCAGAAAGACCTTGAATGATTCTGACGGGGTGTTTGATGTTCGTGATAATCTTCAGCTTTCCAGTCCTGAGCTCAAAATTGTGGTTGATGAGTATCAGGCCGCCCGCTTTGGCTTAAATAGGCAGACCATCGGAGCCTTTATCAGGGCGGCCTTTGACGGTGTGGATGCCGGAACGGTTTTTATTGATAATGAAGAAATAAGTATTCGTGTCAGATATGATTTGCCGGCGCAGCTTAGCTATGAACGCTTTGCACAGTTAAGCATTACGGCTCCGGATGGTCGCCGGATTCCTTTAGATGCCGTAGCTGAAATTCAGAACAGTTCAGTATTGAGTCAAATCCGCCGGTTCAATGGACGTCGGGAGGTGACTATTGAAGCGGAGGCCCTGGATTCCGTTGATTTGGCGGCTGTAAACCGCAGGGTCAAGCAAGCCTTCGATGAGGTTTTTATTGATGGCGGTCTTTCACAGGATGTTGAGCTTAGGGTGGGCGGCCAGTTTGCTGAGTTTGGCAACCTTCTTTTTGATATCTTGCGCGTCTTTTTGATCGGGGCTTTTCTTATTTACACCATATTGGCTGCTCAGTTTAAAAGCTATACCCAGCCGGCTTTGATCATGCTAACGGTTCCCTTTGCCTTTGCCGGGGTGATCCTGTTCCTTATAGTCAGTGGAACCCCCTTATCGACTACGGTAATCTATGCAGGGGTCGCGTTGGCTGGAATTGCGGTCAATGACAGTATCGTTCTGATCAGTTTTATCAACGAAGAGCTGCAACAGGGGATGGCCACTGGCGAGGCCGTAGTTGGTGCGGCGGTGTCAAGGTTGCGGCCAATTCTGCTGACGAGCTTGACTACGATTGCTGGTCTGCTGCCAGTAGCTTTGGGGATCGGAGGCCGCAGCGCAGTCTGGAGTCCCATGGCAGGCACCATTGTGTTTGGGCTGATTTTTTCTACCTTTACAGCGCTTGTGATAATTCCCTGCCTTTACGGGGTTCTATATGAC
>CAZDYA010000059.1:0-8029 GCA_964509515.1 uncultured Spirochaeta sp. | reverse complement strand
TAGCCGTTGTCCCGGGCTTGCTGCTGTTGATAATATTAAGGCAAAATTCGGCTTCTTCGTCCTGATCTGCCAGGCGGGCAACTACCGGCCGCTGACCGCCCTTGTTGGCAGTCCACAGTTTTTTCCCCAGACGACTGGCATTGCATGAAACAACGGCATGCGCCAGCTCCAATATTGCCTGGGTAGAACGATAGTTTTGCTCCAGACGGATAACCTGCACATCAGCAAACTGATCGGGGAAATCCAGAATATTGCGCACCTCGGCACCGCGGAACCGATAAATTGACTGGTCATCATCCCCAACGACGCAAACATAGCTGCCCGGCGAGGCAATCGCGTGCAGCAACAAAAACTGGGCGCGGTTGGCATCCTGATACTCGTCAACCAAAATAACGCGAAATCGCTGATGTATTCGGCGAGCCACCTTGAGGTTTTCCTGAATCAGTCTGACCGGTTTTAACACCAGATCACCGAAATCTGCATTGCCGATTAACTCAAGCTGCTGCTGATATATCTGATAGGCCTCGGTCAAAACTGGATCAATCGCCTCCGGAACATTTTCAGGACCGAAACCTTGATCCTTCAAGCGGGAAATAGCCTGCGCCATCGCCCGCAATTCCCGGCGGGAATAGTCGCTGTATTGGGTCCCCAGCAGGTTGGCCTGATCTTCATCGTCATAAATACAGAACTCGGGTACCAATCCAGCCTCAGTTGCATTCCTGCGCAGCAGCCAGGCACCGAAGCTATGAAATGTTCGTATCATGCAGTCACGGGCAGCAGGCGCCAGCTCAGACGCCCGCTCGCGCATTTCATTTGCTGCTTTATTTGTAAAGGTTACCGCCAGAATTGAACGGGGATCAATCCCCTGGGAAATAAGATGGGCTATCTTGTGAGTGACTACGCGGGTTTTCCCGGATCCGGCACCGGCGAGAATCAGAAGGGGCGCGCCGTTATGCAATACAGCCGCCCTCTGCATTTCATTCAATCCTTGAAGTAAGGATGCATCATTCATGGCAGGCACATTGTACTCAGTATACAGGCACCTGCTCAAGACGAGGGTTGCCAGGTCCAAAGATGTTGTTCCAGGCGAAGCGGACGACGCTAACCTGTCCGTCCTTGCCAATTGAAACCGCCTCGTTATTGACCCGAACATTAACAGCACCAGCATTGGCTACGTATAGCTGAACGTATTGCTCACCTTCCAGTGCCAGCGAGCCGCCTGGCCTCAGCATGTTTTCGCTTATTTTTTGATCATCGGCCACCAGGCGAACCATCACCGGGCTGCTATCTGCGGTTACATCGACCCTTATCGGCCCGGCCAATGAGCTTTCCCTGATTAACAGCGGTTCACGGCGTCGCGATTCCAGCCTGGTATCCCCTATTGGCTCTGCATAGGAAACTGGCTCCATCCCGGGACGTGAAGCTGCCCTCTCAGGCCCCTCCAATGAACGACTAATGCGCAAAACAGCCCCGTCTTCTGGGCCTGCAGTTTCCTGCAAAGCATCTTGATCAGAATTTTGACCGGTTCCTGCGGATTCTGCGACTTGCCTTGGCGATACCCTGACAACAAGATCGGCGTTTCCATCACCTGTCATATCCAGACGAGCGGCAGAACCAAAGGCAATCTGACGAGCTCCGCGCTCACCAAGATCCAGATGAACTGCGTCTGATATTTCCTTGATCAAAAATAAATAGTCCTGATCGTTTACTGTTATTGCAACCACATCACCAGGGAAAAACCTCTGCTCAATAAAATCCTGCCGAAGGTAAACAGCCCTTTGCTGCCAATCGGGATCTGCCTCGAACTCTGCTTTTTCCTCGGGCATTGCCTGTTCGACAGCGAAATCCGCTTGTTTGTTCTCTGGAAGCAAGGCGGCAACAATCCCTATCCCAAGCAGGATCACGGCAACCGCCGCCCCTATCAACACCGGCCTAACCGGAAAAGAAGACTTGGGGTTTAACAATTCTTCGATAGGCGCTGGCTGCTCTTGCAGTTTTTGATTCCTGTATAAATTGACAGCATCCTGGGATGAAACTCCAAGGTGTTCAGCATATTTTCGCAAAAAACCAAGCAAATAGGTTTCACCGGGGAATACATCAAACATCTCACCCTCGATGGCTTCGATATACTTCTGGGAGATATGCGTTTCCCTTGCTACCTGTTCAGTAGTAAAATTCCTGGCCTCCCTGACTCTCATCAGGCGTTCACCTATGGATTCCATCCGTTTCTCCTAAATTTAATTCCCCGACCCAAACAGAAAACCATGAAACTGGTTGGCCGAAGGCGGTGAACGATAATCAAACTGTTCAACCGGTATATTCTGGTTTATCTGTATATTACTGAAATCCAGCACGACCTCATCGTAGTTTACTGTTGTGCCTACCATGCGCCTGATTAACATATCAGAGCCAATGGATACGATTATCTCGCGAAAACCTTCCGATGGATTCCGCCAGGTCAATCGAAGTTTTACCACCATCTCGCTTGAGCCTTCCTCCAGAGGAACCGGTGTCGGGCTTGTCAGATAACTCACGTTGTACATACGGCGCAGCAGACCAAGCCCTTCCCTTGATGCCATGGCCGTAATGTCGTCTCCCTGCTGGCGATCCGCCAGTGACTGCTTCATGGTGACGTTCATTGCCGGGATATACAGGGTAAGGCTCTCGCCATCGGTAACCAGAACCTGTTCCTCCGGCTGCGTAAAATCGATCCGCAAAAGATTCGGATGACGATAGTACAACTGGCCAGTCATTCTTTCACCCTCACCTCGGCTAATGGAAATCTCAGCCAGATAATCCTCTACAGTCTCATAGGTTTGCGCCACTTGAGTAAAATAGTTTGGGGCAGTTACAATCTCCTGCGCAGCAAGCGTATTCACCAGCAGCAGCATGACCAGGCAGAACATGAACTGCGAATGAGATACGGCTGCCAACCCTTTTTTTCTTTCTGCTTTAACCATGTAAGGCCATATTCGGAGAGTTCGGCATCTTTGTCAAGATTGCATAGCTACCTGTCAGTGGTGATGACCGCGCACCAGGAGTCTCGTCTTTTCCTGCCGGCTATTTTGACATATACTGCATACCCGGAGGACAACATGATAACGGTGATTTCACTGGGAGGGAGTATCGTAGCACCTGATGCCATTGATACTGAATATATTTCCGGGTTCTGTTCAATGATCAGGGACTTTTTACAAAAGGACGAAAGCCGAAAAGTTATCCTGATTGTGGGAGGTGGTGGACCTGCCAGGCGTTATCAGGCCGCCTATCGAAGTTTGAAGAACGATCCTTCGGATGATGACCAGGACTGGATCGGCATCATGGCTACCCGCTTGAATGCTGAACTGATTCGCGCCGTTTTTTCTCCGGAATGCCAGGACCCGGTTATCACCAACCCGGAAGCCAATTTCAGCTTTTCCGGCTCTGTTCTGGTGGCTGCCGGCTGGAAGCCGGGATTTAGCACCGACTTTGACGCTGTTATGCTGGCTGAACGCTTTGGTGCCAAGCGTATTCTGAATCTTTCAAATATCGAAAAGGTATATACCTCTGATCCAAAAACCGATCCCGATGCCCGCCCGCTGGATGCCATTAGCTGGGAGGACTTTGTGGAAATGGTGGGAAGCTGCTGGACCCCGGGGAAAAACACCCCCTTTGACCCGATTGCCAGTGCCAAAGCCAGAAAAATGGGGCTCACTGTACTGGCAACTGGAGGTAGTAAGCTCGAAAATGTTGCGGCCGCGCTGGAAGGCCAGGCTTTTACCGGTACAACGATCGGCTAGATCGGGACTGAACAGCATGGGCATAGCGGGCGCTGACATACACGTGGATATCCTGCGGCGGCCGAATGGCACGCAGCTCGGCCAGCAAGGCCGTATCCCCGCGTTCTGCTGCCCGGTTGATAACCTTTTCCAGTAAGTAATAGTACTGGTCAATCCGCGACCAGCCTACCCGCCTGACAAGAAAAGGCACTTCGCCAAGCAATGTTCCATGCAGCTGTTCCATTTCTTTTTCGGGGACATCGGCGTATAAAGACAAATAGACCTTCAACTGATTCAAGGGCTCTCTTTGATCACTGGCAATCTGCACAAGATCATCGACACGCCCCCCGGCGGCATATACCCGGCACACGGCGTAGGCGGCCTCCCATGAGGTATACCAGAAACGGGTGCCGGTATTGATGGCCGATTCAACCGCCGCGAAGGCAACATCTGGCTGCTCGAGCAGCAGCAAAACCTTGGCTACCCGGCTATACGCAACGGCCCGTAACTCATCAGAATCAATGGCCTCGATATATTCCTGAGCCATACCAGCCAGCAAGGCAGCCTCTTGTCGCATGCCATTCTGCAGGAACCAGTCTGCCTGACTTGCAAGAATTTCCACCCTGGCAGAATCTCCCGGTACTCCGGCCAATATCTCCGGCAGCAGATCGCCTTGCAGGGCCATCAAGCTGCCCCTGACTGCCATCGCGGCCGATTTGCGATCAATCATCCACAGGTCGGCCCCTCGCCAGAGCCCCATACCGCGACGCACCAATTGCTGGACATCCACGCCAGAGACAGGGCGCTTCAATTGATTCACCAGGCCGGCCAGGTGCAAAAAGGCCGCAGCTTGCACGACAGGCTCTTTGATACCCGCCGCTGCGGCAATGGCATGCTGCACTAACCCGGTAATATCACCCGGCACATCATACTGCCACATCAGGATGAGGGTATCCTGCAAGGCTTCGGCCCTGATGCCGGCATCACCAATAAACAAAATGCGGTCGCTTATTCGCCGATACTCATCGGTATCCACCTGTTCAATCGCAAAGGCCATCGCCAGGATTTTACCGAGGTACCTGGCTTGCAGGGGGCTATCGCCGCTCAAGGTTAATGAGTCAAGAAATAAACCGGTCTGGGACTGTGCCAATTCAAGCTGTTCAAGGCCGTAAAGGATCCGGATGCTCTCAAGCAATTGATCATAGTCAATGCTCTCGCTACGGTTGAATTCGTCATCCGCCAGTCTGGCATAATAGAGCGCCGGCCGGTTGGCATTCATCGCCAACAAGGCCGCTGACAGATAGACAGCCTGCGTGGCCCGCTCCGCCGGTTCCCGACTTTCCTGCAGGGCGGAATGCGCCTCCTGCAAGGCGCTGGTTACAGATACATCCCAGCCTTTGTCATACGCCGGCATATCAAGCTTTTGGGTGCTTACACAGGAGAATAGAGAGAATAAGGCTGAAATGCATAAAATACGGCGAAATATCAGCACGGAAACCTCCGCTACACCCGCCGAACCGGGGCCAGGCATGGCTGAGGGAGGATCACGGCATTTCCTTGCCGCAGAATAAATACTATCGAAAGGACATGAAGAAATACCTGCATATACTGCTTTACAGTGTATCTGCTAATCGGCGCGGTTGCAATGAGTGCCGGGGCCGGTCACGGATCAACTTTGTGGTCTGGGCTCAACTTTCAGGAAAGTCTATCCCGGAAATCCTGATAAGAAAACTCCCTGACAATTTCCAGATGATCAATTGAGGGATCGTACCAGGCGATGGAGGGATGCCGTACCCCGTTAAACATGGTGGTCTTGACCATGGTGTAATGGCTCATATCCTCGAAGATCAGGCGGTCACCAGACTGCAAGGGCTGCTGAAAGGAATAATCGCCTATGACATCGCCAGCCAGACAGCTTACCCCCGCAAGGCGATAAGTATGCGGCAGCACGCCAGCCTCGCTGGCATCACGCACCTCAGGCCAGTAGGGCATTTCCAGCACGTCAGGCATATGTGCCGTAGCCGAGATATCCAGCACGGCTATTGGCATACCATTGTCGACGATATCCAGAACAGTGCAAATGAGCACGCCTGTATTGATGGCAATCGCCTCTCCCGGTTCCAGATAAACCTGAACCTTGTAACGCTGGCGCAAGCCCCTTACAAGGTCAATCAGCAAATCCAGATCATAGCCAGGGCGGGTAATATGGTGTCCGCCGCCCAGATTAAGCCATTGCATGCCCTCGATGATATCGCCGAACCTCTCTTCGACGGCCACAAGGGTTCGCTGCAGGGCATCAGCCCCCTGCTCACAGAGGGTATGAAAATGCAAACCCGACAGACCATCCAGACCCGCGGCATCCTGCTTGAGCGCCCGGCGCAGGCCACCTTCGGTAATCCCCAAACGTGAATACGGCGCACAGGGGTCATACAGGGGAACCTGGCCCTCGGAATGTTCAGGGTTAACCCTTATCCCGAAATCAACCTGGCCGGCAATTTCAGGGTTTTGTTGGGCCAACTCCCTTAGCATTTGCCACTGCTGCCATGAGTTGCAAACCACATGATCAGAAAGCCTCAAGGCCACCTGCATATCCTGCTGAGAGTAAGCCGGAGAAAAGGTATGCACCTCATGGCCATCAAGGCAGAATTCTTCCCTGCCCAGCTGAGCCTCCCAGGGACCGCTGGCGCAGATTCCGGCCAGATGCCGCCTAATACGGGGGAACAAGGCATGCATGGCAAAGGCCTTCAAGGCCAGCAGTATTTTGGCGCCCGACTCCTGTTGAACATAAGAAAGAACTTCCAGGTTCTTTTCGAGGGCCTGGGTATCTACTACATAGCAGGGCGAAGGCACCCTGGCAGGATCAAGCTGCACCGGCAGTTCCGTCATCCTCAAAGGAAGACCTCGTGCCATGGCAATCCGTGCTCATTCAAGGCCTGCATAAAAGGATCAGGATCGAACTGTTCCATATTGAACACTCCACTACCCCGCCACTGACCGGTCAGTATCATCTTGGCGCCTATCATGGCTGGGACCCCGGTCGTGTAGCTGATGGCCTGGGACTGCACTTCCTGGAAGGCTGCTTCATGCGAGCAGATATTATAAATGTAATACTCGCGGGGCTTACCGTCCTTGCTGCCCTTGATGTGACAGCCGATACAGGTTTTGCCCTTGGTGAGCGGCCCCAAAGAAGAAGGGTCAGGTAGTACAGCTTTTAGAAATTGCAACGGAACAATGCTTTGCCCCTGATATTCCACCGGATCAATCCTGGTCATGCCCACGTTTTCCAGCACCCGCAAATGATTCAGATAGTTCTGGGAAAAGGTCATCCAGAAGCGGGCCTGCTTGATACCGGGAAAATGGCGAACAATGGATTCCAACTCTTCGTGGTACATCAGATAGATTTCCTTATCCCCTATACCATCGGGAAAATTGTAGCTGCGATGCTCGGATAATGGCTCGGTTTCTACCCAGCGACCATCCTGCCAGTACCTGCCCTTGGCCGTTACCTCGCGGATGTTGATCTCGGGATTGAAATTGGTAGCAAAGGGCATACCGTGGTCACCAGCGTTGCAATCAATAATATCCAGGGTATCTATCTGATCAAAGTGATGCTTCATGGCGTAGGCGGTAAAGACGTTGGTCACTCCGGGATCGAATCCACTGCCCAGCAGGGCCATGATGTCGGCGTTCTGAAAGCGTTCCTGATAATCCCATTGCCATCCGTAAGAGAACTTGGCCTCGTCCGGGGGCTCATAATTGGCGGTATCAAGATAATCAATGCCGGCCGCCAAACAGGCATCCATGATGGTCAAGTCCTGATATGGCAGGGCAACATGAATCACCAAATCGGGTTTGTGGCGCTCAAGCAGGGCAATCACCTGACTGGAATCATCGGCATCAACCTGGTCGGTGCCGATTTCTACTGACCAGGCCTTCTTTACCTGAGCAGCTATTGCGTCACACTTGGCCTTGGTTCTACTAGCCAAAACAATTGATTCAAAGACCTGCGGAACCTGGGCACATTTGTGCGCCACTACCTGACCTACTCCACCTGCCCCGATAATTACTACCTTTGCCATATCTGCCTCCCGAAAAAATCTACCTAGCGTTCAAAATATGTGTAGCCGTTCATCCCGGCCTCATACACCGAGACGATTCTTCGCCTGTCATTTGGTGTAATGCGGCCGTCCCGCACTGCCTGCTCGGCCTTTTCACGAAACATCCGCAACAGGCCTTTGGGATCGTACTCAACATAGCTGACGACATCGGCT
>CAZDYA010000058.1:934-8038 GCA_964509515.1 uncultured Spirochaeta sp. | reverse complement strand
TACCAGCACCTATCCAAAGGTGGCGGCGAAATAATTGTCGAGCAACATGAAGAAAATACCTACATTTTTTTCTACACATATCGCGGGGTTTTGGATAACTTCTCCGGATTTATGTACCGCTCCGACAATTCAATTCCCCAAGATGGAGATTTCGATAGCGTCTTCGCTGAAATCAAAGCATATAGTACCAACTGGTACTGGACAGCGAGCAATTAGCGAGACCGGTGGTTTTAACCTTGACAACATGGGCTTTGACCGGCGATAAAAAGATTAGTTCTATACGATTATCAATAGGAGGTAGGTCATGGAAATCGGCCTTGCCATTGCCGGGCTTTTGCTTGGGGTTATAGGAATAGTAGGCTGTATTGTACCGGGGCTGCCCGGCCCGCCGCTTAGCATGCTCGGCATGCTCTTGGTCGCCGCCGCCTCCGGCTGGGAATTGTTTAACTGGCTAATCTGGATAGCCGTCGCCCTTGGTGTCATCATTGTTACCGTGCTGGATTTTGCCCTGCCGCCGATTGCCGCCAAGTACTCAGGAGCAGGCTCAGCCGGTATCTGGGGAAGCATCATAGGGATGCTGGTTGGAATGATTTTCTTTCCACCCTTCGGCATTATAATCGGCGCCTTTGTCGGCGCGCTGATAGGCGAAGCGGCCTTTAACCCGGAATGCCAGGATCCAATGAAATCCGCGCTGGCTGTGTTCGCCAGCACGATTGTTACCACCGTCATGAAGGTGATTGTTTCCGTCATTGTCATGGGCCTGATCGTTTACGGCGCCGTAATGGTTTTCTAACAGCCTATACAATTTCCCAGGCGAGCAAGCATATATCGTCACGCTGGCCTTCGCTGCCTTTGTACTCCTGCCAGACTTGCATTAAATGCTTTATCTGCTCCGCAATTGGCATTTGGGCGGCACTGCGCAAAGTCTCCAGAAAACGGCGGCGCCCCCAAGAGAATCCCTTGCCCCCGCCGTTCTGATCAATAATCCCATCGCTGGTCAGAAAAAGCCTGTCGCCGGGCTTAACTGCAAGCCGCCGACTTCGATAGACAAAATTATTATCACTGCGTCGGTAACCTATGCTGGTGCGGTCGCCCCTGAAATAACTGATATTGTCACCAGACTGATGATACAAGCCCAGCTTGGCCCCCGCCCAAAGAATTTCATAAGCCTTTGCTTCGTCCCCTGACCCCGAAGACAGATGTGGAACAGCCTGCACAGCGACCAGATCTAGCCCATCATCAGCAACGGTTTCAGGCCGGTTTTTAGCCAGCGTCACCCGCAGCTGCTGATTTAGGCGTGTCAGCAAATCGGCCGGGTCTTTGATTTCTGCATGATCAAGCGACTGCAACTGGCTAAGCACCGTCATTGCCATCAGGGCCCCCGGCACGCCATGCCCGGTACAGTCCCCCAACAAGACCATTCCGCAGCCGCCAGCCGATGACTGCTTATCGACCCGGCTAAAACCTTCATGAAGCCAGTAGAAATCGCCGCCGACAACATCCCTGGGATGCCAAATAACCTCCGGCTTATTTATGTACTGCTTCAGGATTGACGCATCCGGCAACACAGATGATTGCAAAACACTGGCGTACTCTATGCTCTCCAAAATACCCTTGTTTTTGCGATTTACCTCTTCGGTACGCTCAGCCACCTTGATTTCCAGGGTTTCCGAATACTCTTTTAATTCCTGCGACAAGCTGGCAACCTTCTGGTAGGCGAGATTAAACTTGTGCGACATTTGCATGGACAAGGCCGCAGTCTGCGCGATGGTAAACATCATCAAGCCTGTGGGCGCCAGATACAGACTGTGAATCATCCCCTGGTTATGCAGGGTATCATTCACATAGGCCAGAAACAGAGCTACCATTCCCAAAACAAGCACCCTCGCGCCAGGCATATTCCTGACCACCGCCTTGATGACAGCTGTCAGAATAAATATGCCGCAAATAATCATGATCATGTTAAAAGGGGCCAACAAGTGGGTAAAGACTGTAGGCGGGGTAACAATAATAACCAGGGTAAAAAGCCCGCTGAGCACAAAAACTGCCCGCAGCACCTGCCGATGCAACTGGCCTGGGAATTGCTCATAGATGAACCAGGTAAAAACAGGCAAAAAGCAAGTGATGGTCAGATAATCAAGGGTCTGCCCTAACACCCAAGGGAATTGAGGAAATATCAGATATAAAATCCGCTCCCCCATTAAAAGAGTGCGCAAACAAAGAATAAAACAAGCCAGCGCAAACAAGACGGCGCTGCGCTCCTTAAAGCGAAGCAGATGAATAAGAACATGATACAGCCCAATAATCAGCAGGATGCCAACGATCAGCATCTCTGACATAAGCCGCCGCTCCCGCAACGGTTGTAAATCCTGCGGCCGGCCAAGAAGCACAGATTCACTAAGCCCGCCTTTTCTATGATGATGATTACTGACCTGTAAAGTCAAAGCCAGGTTGCCGTGACTGAAACTATTGGGAACTCCATTCAAAGGATTAAAGAAGACCGTCTGCGGCAGATACTGCGCCCGGGAACCATCGGCCTCACAGCTGACCTGACCGTTACCCGCCTGCAGCCTGCCGTTTACAAAAAGCTGGTAGGCCGTGTAAACATGACTGATCCGCAAGCCCAAAGGCCTGCCAGCGGCCTCAGCTGGCAGGACAATTACCAATTGGCTGGTAGCACAGCCCTTGCCTTCGGCAATCAAACCATTCCAGCTATCACCAGCTGCCGACTGGATGCCTTTCATTCGATTCCAGATTCCCGGCTGCTCAACCGCAAGCACTGCCTGACGGCCTGCCACCAGAAGATCATCCGGCCTGGCGAGCACCCCGGGCTGCATCAGCCACTGTCCGTCCAGCGCAACCGCACCGCAACGCTCAAAATCCCAGCCAACCAGGTCCAGCCTGCCACCAATTGCCGCCGGCGGGACACAGCCATTCTGCCCTGTGCTAAAAAAGCCGCCATCATCAGTGCCTGCCTGACAGGACAAAAGCCCCACCAACGCCGCAACTGCAATCAAAACAGCGCCGAGCCGCAAGCCCAAGGCCCAAAATTTTCCTGACAATCCACCAACGCCGCAAAGCATAGACCATGATAAACCGATTATCTCAATACGCCCAGCCTAAAATACCCGCTTGTTCACTGCTGGATATTTCTGCTAGAGTCTGGTGGCTCAAGGAGGGCAGGACTGTTGATTAACCTGGCGGGTGTAAGTGTAGTTTACGGCGAGCGAACGCTGTTCGAGAACGGTAGCCTGGTGGTGCGTCCGGGGGAAAAGATAGGCCTGGTAGGCCCCAACGGAGCGGGCAAGACCACGGTTTTCCGGCTGATGGCCGGGCAGGAAAAACCGGACGCCGGCACGGTTACCGTCGATGCCGGTGTAACAATCGGCTATTTCTCGCAGGACGTTGGGGAGATGGCCGGACGAACGGTACTGTCCGAGGTGATGGCCGGCGCCGGGCGGGTAAGCCTGGTTGCCGATCAGCTGGCCGAGCTTGAGCACCGCATGGCACACCCGGATGAGGCACCAGGTTTTTCGGATGCCGATATGAACCGCTACGGCGAACTGCAGGAAGAGTTTATCGGCCTGGATGGCTACGAGTTGGAAAACCGGGCGCAAACCATCATCACCGGGCTGGGCTTTGCCCCTGAGCGCTGGGAAGATCCGGTAGAAAGCTTTAGCGGAGGCTGGAAGATGCGCATCGCGCTAAGCCAGATGCTACTGTTAAACCCTGACGTACTGTTAATGGATGAGCCCACCAACCATCTTGATGTTGAATCCATCGTCTGGCTGGAAAGCTGGTTGCAAGGTTTTAAGGGAGCACTGGTCATGACCAGTCACGACCGTGAATTTATGACACGTATCTGCTCGCGCACGGTGGAAGTCGCCATGGGAACCATTACCTCTTACACCGGGGATTACGATTTTTACACCCGCGAGCGACTGGTGCGCCGCGAGCAATTGGAAGCCACCGCCAAGCGACAGCAGGCCATGCTGGCCAAGGAAGAAGAGTTTATTGCGCGCTTTGCCGCCCGTGCCAGCCACGCCGCACAAGTCCAAAGCCGGGTTAAGACGCTGGAAAAGATACAGCGGGTGGAACTGCCCCCCGACCCCAGAACCATGAAAATCAAGTTTGAACCCGTCCAGCGCAGCGGCGACATCGTCGTCCAGATGGATAATCTGGCCAAATCATGGCCCAAGACCGAGACAGCCGGGGGCGGTATGCATCCGGTTTTCTCCGGGCTGACCGGCGTGGTTAACCGGGGAAACAAGATCGCCGTAACCGGTGTTAACGGCGCGGGAAAATCAACCCTGCTTAAGGTGATTGCCGGCCAGACTGAACCCACCAGCGGCAGCTGCAACCTGGGCGGCAGCGTGGCCATGGGGTATTTTTCGCAATACTCCGGTGATCTGCTGACCCCAGGCAACACCATCATGGAGGAGATGCACGAACGGCTGCCCCACGCTTCGATCGGCAGCATAAAAAGCATCCTTGGCGCCTTCCAGTTTACCGGTAACGATTCTGATAAAAAGATCAGCGTGCTCTCTGGCGGCGAAAAAAGCCGGGTAATGCTGGCCTGCATGTTGGCCGTACCGGTCAACTTTTTGGTGCTGGACGAGCCCACCAACCACCTGGACATCGGCAGCCGCGAGGCCCTGCTGGCCGCATTGCAGGAATTCGACGGCACCCTTATGATCGTCAGCCACGACCGCTACTTTTTACGCCACCTGGTTAACCGGGTCTTTGAGATTGACCACGGCGCCCTGACCATCTACGAAGGCGATTATCAATACTACCTGGAAAAAACCGGGCGCAGCTGGTGATTTATCCGGCAGCCTTTATTGCCCAAACGCCTGGTTGAGAGCCACCCGCAGCCCGGGGAAACGCCCCGATTCCGCTATCTGTCCTTCGCTGTACAACACAAAGCTCTGCATGGCGCATTCCGCAAAACTGTAGACCATGATGGTCCTGGCCTTCGGGTCCACAATCCAGTATTCGCCAATACCACTCTCCGAGTACAGCGACAACTTGCTGATCATGTCTTTGCTGCGGGTCGCTGGTGACAGAATTTCTACCACCAGCGCCGGAGTTCCTTTGTAACGATCCTGCTCGTCGGTTGATTCATGCTGATCGCATAGCACCACCAGATCAGGCTGCACCACATTGATGTCATTATCTGTCAACTTCCGCTCATCCTTGATTGGCTGCCTGTACAGCTGGATATCAAAAGGTGCCACAAACACCTCGCAGCCACTGGTAAAAAACGTTCGAAACAGCAAAAACAGATCACCCAGAACCCGCTGATGCGTCACCCCCGGCGAAGCCAGTAGGTAGACCTCGCCGTCAATATATTCATAATGCTTTTCGCTATTTTTGCTCATCTTTAGAAAGGCCTGATAGCTAACAAAATCTCGCCGCTGGAAACCGGCAGGCAGATTTGCGCCATACTCTGGCACCGGACTAGCCACCTCGTACCCATGCTCACCCTTGGGTAAAGGCAGCAACAAAGCCCGCTTTTTGCCATTTTTTGTCACCACAATGTTATGCTGCTCACAAAGCCTAAGGTACTTACCAAAATTATTCTGCAGCTCCGTCGTACTAACCAGCATGCCGCCTCCCTGGAAAACAATAGCACAAAATTAGCTAAGTTTCCATTAAATTTAGCTAAATTTATAAAAAGGAACCTGCATCCTTGTCCGCCTTGCGGTCGCGCTTGCGGCGGCTGTTTATGCGTTTTTGCTGCAGACGGCGCTCGCGGGCGGCTCGACCGGGGCTTGTGGGCCGGCGGTGCCTGGGGGTTTTCAGGGCCTCGACGATAAGAGCGCTTGCCCGGACAAGGGCTCGCTGACGGTTGGTCTCGCGGCTTCTGCTTTCGCTGGCATGGACTATTAGCTCTCCCTGCGAATTAATCCTGTTTGCCAGGCGCTCACGCAGGCGGGCCTCTTGCTGATCTGAAAGCCCTAACGCGGCCAGCGGCACACGCAGGGTCACCCGGGTATTGAGTTTGTTCACATTCTGCCCGCCGGGTCCGCTTGAGCGTGAATACTGCTCTTCGGATACGCGCGCAATCTGCTCCTGCAGGCTTTGGGATAATTCGCGGCTCATATCAGCTCCTATGGCATTATACCAGCTTTTTGCCGCCAGGTGCCGCGCGGATGCGCGGCACGGGCGAACCGGCACGCTTTGGATCGCCCGCCGATGGTTAAGGCTGGGCGGACAGACCGGCGGGCGCCCACCCCTCTTTTATCATCTTTGAAAGTGGTGGATAAGCCGGCGCGGGTCGGTTAAGATGTCGTGGTGAGGAGGATAGCTTTGAGTAGCCTGATTGAACGCGAGTGGAAGAATCCGGATGAGTGCCAGGCTTGGCAGCGACTGAGGGAGTTGGCGGCGGCTGGGGTGCCTAGCCTGCGGGAGCTATTAACGGCCGACAGGATCAGGTCATTTGAATGCAGTCAGGGCGGTGGGCTTCGTTTTAACTATGCGGCCAAGGCGGTGAGCGGGGCGGTGCTGGATGCGCTGCAGGGGCTTTCTGACGAACAGGAGCTGGTCGGCAAATACTGGGATCTGCTGGCTGGGGACAAGATTAATACGGGCGAGGGTCGGCGGGTGCTGCACCATTTAACCCGCGGTCAGCTGGCCTGTGATATTTATAGCAATGATGATGTTCTGCACGATGAGCGTTTTGAGGAGCACGCGCGCGAAGGGGCGCCGTCCAAGGCGCCGGCGGGGGAAAATTTAAGAAAGTTTTATACGGCTCAGCAGCAAAGGGCGGCTGATTTTGCCCAGGCTGTCAGGAATGGAGGGGTGCTTTCCCCGGATGGCCGGTCGTTTGAATGTGTTGTTCAAATTGGTATTGGGGGGTCGGACCTGGGACCGAGGGCGCTGTATCTGGCCTTGAAGACCCTGATGGAAAATGATGCGGTGCAAACCTCTGATGAACGGCGGCTGCTGGAGGCGGAATTTATCAGCAATGTTGATCCCGATGATGCGGCGGCAGTGTTGGGGCGCATTGACCCTGCGCGGGCCTTGTTTATTCTGGTTTCCAAGAGCGGGACAACGCAGGAGACGCTGGCCAACGAGGCGCTGGTTTTGGCGGCCCTGCAA
>CAZDYA010000058.1:0-924 GCA_964509515.1 uncultured Spirochaeta sp. | reverse complement strand
GGGTTAAGCAGCCGCGGCGGCAGATGGTCTGTGTGACCAGCAAGTCCAGTCCGTTGGCCGCGCGGGCGGCGGCAGGGGAATACCTGGATGCCTTTTTTATTGATGACAATATCGGGGGGCGGTTCAGCTCGACCAGTGCGGTTGGCGGGGTGCTGCTTTCCTTGTGTTTTGGCGCGGATGTTTTTGCACAGGTGCTGGCGGGAGCGGCCGAGGCGGATTCGGCGGCGCTGGAGCCGAATGTGCGCAAGAACGCTGCCCTGCTTGATGCGCTGATCGGGGTGTGGGAGCGTAATTTCTGCGGTCTGGCGGCGACGGCGGTGTTGCCGTACAGCCAGGCCTTGTCGCGCTTTCCGGCGCATCTGCAGCAGCTGGATATGGAGAGCAACGGCAAGCGGGTCAACCGCTTTGGCGAGCCTGTGAGCTATGCGACCGGGCCGATTGTTTTTGGGGAGCCGGGGACGAACGGTCAGCATAGCTTTTACCAGCTCTTGCATCAGGGCTGTGATGTTGTGCCCTTGCAGTTTATTGGCTTTATGAAGTCGCAGAGCCTGCAGGATGCCGAGTTCGATGGTTCAAGTGGGCAGACAAAGCTGAATGCCAACCTTCTGGCACAGATTGTGGCCTTTGCGCTGGGGCAGGAGCACGATAATCCCAACAAGCAGTTTCCTGGCGAGCGCCCTTCGAGCCTGCTCTACAGCGACCGGCTGACGCCACGGGTGCTGGGGGCTCTGCTGGCTCACTACGAGAACAAGATTATGTACCAGGGATTCATCTGGAATCTGAACAGCTTTGACCAAGAGGGGGTGCAGCTTGGCAAGGTGCTGGCCGGAAAGCTTTTGAAGGGTGATGATGCCGGGCCGGTTTTATCGGCCTACGCCGATCTTTTGCAGCCGGGACTGGGATAGTCCGTGAGCACTGCTGGCG
>CAZDYA010000057.1:0-8060 GCA_964509515.1 uncultured Spirochaeta sp. | reverse complement strand
GGCATCGCATTCCGGAGGAGGTCCTTGGCAAGGCTTCCGGGCCCTCGAGTAAGGCCGGGCCCTTATGGTTGGCAGGAGGTCTTGACCCTGAAAATGTTGCCCAGGTTGTCAGGGATTTTAGGCCCCGCTTGGTGGATGTTGCCAGTGGGCTTGAATCACACCCCGGCAAAAAAGATCCCAGGAAAATAACGGCGTTTATACAGGAGGTGCGTAATGCCCATGCATAGATTTTTTGGTGATTTTGGTGGCAGTTATGTTGCCGAGGTTCTGCGTCCGGCTTTGATGGAGCTTGAAAAGTGCTTTGAGGTCTGCTCGCAGGATGAGGCTTTTTGGCAGGAATACCGGCAGTTGCTGCGTGACTACGTTGGCCGGCCTACCCCCTTGTTGTTCGCAGAAACTACCAGCCGTCAGCTGGGGGGAGCTCAAATTTATATCAAGCTTGAAGGCTTGGCCAATACCGGCGCGCATAAGATCAATAACGCCCTGGGTCAGGCCCTGTTGGCAAGGCATATGGGCAAAAAGCGCATTATCGCCGAGACCGGGGCCGGTCAGCACGGACTGGCAACGGCCGCTGTATGCGCCAAGCTGGGATTGGACTGCACCATATACATGGGAGAGGTAGATATTGCCCGACAGCGGCCCAACGTTTATTACATGGAGCTGTTCGGCGCCAAGGTGGTGCCGGTAAAGTCAGGCAGCCGTACCCTCAAGGATGCTGTCAACGAGGCGCTCAGGGATTGGTCAGGTAGCTTTGAATCGACCCATTATCTTTTAGGATCGGCCCTGGGACCAGCGCCATTTCCGGATATTGTGCGTGAGTTTCAGTCGGTCATTGGGCAGGAGATCAAGGAACAAACAGCTAGCCGCGATATTTCCCCCGATGTGTTGGTGGCCTGTGTGGGTGGCGGATCCAATGCCATAGGGATGTTCGCTCCGTATATCCAAGATAAGAATGTGCGGCTGGTGGGTGTCGAGGCCGGGGGCAGGGGAGCCGGGATCGGCCAGAACGCTGCCAGGATGCAGGGCGACGGCAGCAAGGGTATAGTCCAGGGCTACAAGAGCATGTTTCTGCTGGATGAAGATGGCCAGGTGCAGCATACGCACTCAATCTCTGCTGGGCTTGATTATCCGGGGATTGGCCCGCAGCTGGCCCAGTTGGGAGAAAGCAAGCGGATTGAGTTCATGAGCGCCACCGACAACGAGGCCTTGGCGGCTTTGCAGTTTATTGCCAAGAATGAGGGTGTGATCTTTGCCCTTGAATCCGCCCATGCGGCGGCCGGGGCTCTAAAGCTGGCCGGACAGCTGCCCCCTGATCAGGTAATGATTATCAATATGAGCGGGCGCGGCGATAAGGATTTGTTTATTACCGCCAAGCATCTGGACCAGGAACGCTGGCAGGCCTTTTTACAGAGCGAGGTCGATGAAATGAAGGGGGGGCAATAAAATGAACAATATAGTTAACCATGAAATGAATAGTGCGGCGACAAAGCACCCGCTGGTTATGGCACACATGATTCCCGGTTATCCCGACGAGACTATCGCCGAGGCCGCCGTTGCCGGCCTGGTCAAGGGCGGGGCCACTCATCTGGAAATCCAGTTTCCCTTTTCTGACCCCACCGCCGATGGCCCGGTCATCCAGGCCGCCTGTGCCCGTTCGCTGGAAAACGGCTTTAAGGTTGATGCCGGCTTTGAATTTGTGGGCCGGGTGGCCGCCAGATACGATCTGCCGGTCTACATCATGTCTTATGCCTCGCTGGTTTATCGTCGTACCGTTGAGCAGTTCGTTCGGGACACCAAGGCAGCCGGCGCGGCCGGGTTGATTATACCCGATTTGCCTGTAGATTCCGATGAGGGTTTGTATGAGCAGGCGGCCAGCGCCGGGCTGGATGTCCTGCCAGTAGTGGTTCCTAACACACCGCCACAGCGGCTACAGTTGCTGCGCGACATAAAGCTACGCGGGGTTTACGCGGCCCTGCGGGCCGGAATAACCGGCAGCCGAACGGAAATTGGTCAGGAGAATCTGGAATTCCTGCAACGTCTGCGTGAGAGTTTGCCCGGTATGGATGTCAGGGTTTTTGCTGGCTTCGGTATTCGCGAGGCCTCTCAGGTTGAGGCCTTGTCAAAACATGTTGATGGGGTAGTAATCGGATCAGCCCTTGTCGAGGTTATTGGCGGCAGCACGCCCCAAAATGTTGCGCAGCGTACGGCGGAGGCTCTGCAGACCATGCTTGGTCGGTCGAGCGGCTGAATTTCTGGTTGCAAATAGCCGGGGTTGCATTTAATATAGCTGTTATGCAAAAAGAATTGTTATTTGACATAGATGATATAAAATCCAAACTTGACGCCTTGGAGGATGGCAAGGATGTCCGGGCCTACCTGATGGAGATGGTTGGCCTTGATAAGTATTTGCGTCACCGCAAGACAGTTATGGTGGGCGAGGTGCCGATAAACTGCGAGGTTTACGAGGCGCCAACGGCCAATGCCCCGGTAGTTATTTTTATCCCCGGCATTGGAACCTATGCGGAGATGTATACGCAGTTTTTATACACTTTGTCGCAGCAGGGATTTACGGTTGTTGGGGTTGACTTGCGAGGTCACGGCTATTCCGGAGGAGAGCGAGGAGCCTATACTGTCGATCAGGTGCAGCAGGATATTGGGCAGGTAATCGAATACATGATACCACGCTACGGAGATCAGATCGCCATGTACGGTTGTTCAATCGGCTCACCGTTGGCGCTGGCAGTTGCCGAGAATGATGTTCGGGTCAAGGCGCTGTTATGCCATACCCTGTTTTTGGCCGAGTTTCCTCCGGATGCAATGACCAAATTCGGCTGGGATACCTTGCGCTTTACCAGAATGTTTCTGCCGGATTACCGGGTTGATTTCCGCACCTTTGTGGATGTTAATCAACTGGTAAAGGATAATGCCCTGGCTCATTTCATGGAATATGACGATGTGCTCATGTGGAATTATCCAGTGCGTACGTTGGCTAGTGTTTATTCAAGGCGCTGTGTTGCCCTGCGTCGCGATATTGTAATTCCTGCTGCTGTTATTACCGGCGAGGATGATGAGCTACTGCATGAGTCATACATCCGTGGAATAATTGAGCGCATGGAAACCCATTTTGATCTTATGGTAGTGCCAAAGGGGCGCCACATGCTGCCTTTTGATAATATCAAGGAATTGGTTCGTCTATCAGCGGATTGGCTGCATAAAGCCTTCTATTAGAATTTGCCTCTTGACCAGATACATTGCTAAATTCTAGTGTGAACCAAGGCGGAGATTTTACGGCCGTCAGGAGGGACATGTGACTATTGATATAAGCGATGAAAGCTATCAGGCCGAGGTGCTTGAATCAGATATCCCGGTGTTACTCGATTTCTGGGCCGATTGGTGCATGCCTTGCAAGATGATTGAGCCAGTCATGGAGAGCCTGGCCCAGGAGTATGCCGGCCAGCTAAAGGTTGGCGGCCTGGACGTTACCAAATACGAACAGCTGGCCGGGCGGCTTGATGTAGTCAGTATTCCGACCCTGATTTTGTATAAAGACGGGCAAGAGGTGGATCGCCTGGTTGGTGCGGCACCGAAAGAAAAGATCGTGGAGATGATTAAACCGCACCTTTAAGGTCAGGCATCATTGTGGCACCATAATGGCCATTATGGTGCGTAAACCTCATTTGAATTGTCCTCTCCAAAAGAGGCCCCCAGTGTTGGCACAATGTGCCAGTCGTTTTTGCTGTCGGTATCCTGATAAGGCCATGCCCTGTTGATCGAGCGGGTACCGGTGGAACCATCGGGGTTAACGCAGTCCTCTGGCCGCAGCAGGCTGCCGGCAGTTTCCCAAACATTTTCAGACTCAACTGCTTCAATCCAGGCTAGCATCCTGGAGGTGCCAAAGCCCCGGTATGTGGTGTCGGAGTCATTTGTCCGGTTGCTGTAGATAATGCAGTCGCTAATCGGACCATCGGCCTGTTCATACAGGCTTAACACGGCATTGGTCCCCGGTAGCCCGACAGGCTCGGACAGCCAGAGATCCCTGGCAGCCGTATGGCTCAGTTTGCCGCCCGAGGCCGCCAGGTCCCCATCAAGCTCATCGACCTCCTCCGGCAGTCCCTCTGCTTGCACATGCAGCAGGATGTAGTCACCGGCATTGACCTCTATTGCCGGAAAGAAATAAGCGGCCTCGTGAACCGCGGCGGTGCCCAAAAACCACGCCGCCCCGCCGGCATTGCCGCTTTCGGTCACCAGAATCTCCAGGCAATCGGGATTGTTGCCCGATCCGGCTACGATTATTTCATTGAGAAATAGCCCTGCAGGATTGGGATTAAAGCCGTATATCCAGTTAAGCGATTGCGCAGAATGCCCCCGGTCATTTGATAGCACCGTCATGGCGGCATAGCGCTCACCGATCGCGACCGGCTCGGTCAGTTCGAACCAGGCCAGCTTGCCTTCCGTTCCCGAGTCGGTAATCGCTATATGCGGCTCAAGCTGTAAGCCGGCACTTAGCAATGGGCTGTCACTGTGCACCTCAATACGCTGCGGGCTGGTCATCTTGATGCTGCTGATCAATGGCGGGTGCAGGCCTTCTGACATGAACAGGTAAACATCCTCTGTTGCCTGACAGGCCATGATTGTTGTCAGGATGGCCATCAGCAATATCAAATTTGGGGGAAGTTTGGTCTTCATGCTGTCATTAACCCTGATTTCTTCAGAAAATGGCCTGCAAGTGGATTTTTTTTGCCAAGCATGATAGATTTCTGCCAATGTGTGGAATAATTGGATACTGTGGCCCCAAGCCGGCTACAGAGGTGATTTTGGAAGGTCTGAAAAGGCTGGAGTATCGGGGATATGATTCAGCAGGATTGAGCATCGGCAATAAGGGCCAGCTCAATGTTGTCAAAAAGAAAGGTAAAATTGCAGATTTGCGCAAGGCTGTGCCGCAGGAATTTCCGGGCAGCTGGGGCATCGGGCACACCCGCTGGGCCACGCATGGCGAGGTAAATGATGTTAACGCGCATCCCCATATGGATGCGTCCGGTAAAATTGCCGTTGTTCATAATGGAATAATCGAGAATTACGCTGTCTTGCAGGAAAAGCTGAAAGGTGAGGGTGTACAGTTTCGCAGCCAAACCGACTCCGAGGTGATTGTTCATCTAATAGCCTCTTTCTATAAGGGTGATTTACAGAAGGCAGTCAAACAGGCCCTGGGTCTGCTCAGGGGTACCTACGGGGTGCTGGTCATGCATGTTGATCATCCCGATGAAATCATCGGAGCCCGCAACGGCTCACCTCTGGTGCTGGGCATTGGCGAAGGCGAGGTGTTTTTTGCCTCTGATGTTACCGCCATTCTGGGACACACCAAGCAGGTGGTTTATCTGGAAGATGGCGAGGTTGCGTATATTAACCGTGACGGCTATCACACTACCGACCTGCGAGATAATGTAATTGACAAGCAGGTTGAGACCGTTGGTTGGGAGCTAGAGGAAATCGAAAAGGGCTCATTCAGCCACTTCATGCTCAAGGAAATATTTGAGCAGCCAGCATCCATCCTGCGCGCCATGCAAGGTCGCATAGAGCACGAAAACGCCACTGCTCACCTTGGCGGACTCAACCTGGACCGCAAGGAACTCTTTGATATTGAGCGGGTGCGCATCGTCGCCTCGGGCACCAGCTATTACGCCGGCATGGTCGGCGCCTACATTCTGGAGCAGCTGGCCCGCATTCCCTGCGTAGCCGAATTGTCCAGCGAGCTGCGCTACCGCAACCCCGTAATTGAACGCAATACCCTCTATTTTGTCGTCTCGCAATCCGGGGAAACCGCCGACACGCTTTATGCCATGCGCGAACTGCAGCGCAAGGGCGCCAAGGTGCTTGGTATCTGTAACGTCGTTGGTTCTACCATTCCGCGTGAATCTGACGGTGGGGTGTACATCCACTCCGGTCCCGAAATCGCCGTGGCATCCACCAAGGCCTTTACCAGCCAGATAACGGTTATGTACCTGTTCTCGCTGTTTATGGCCAGAATGCGCCACATGTCTTACGAAGACGGACTGACGCTGGTAAAGGCCTTGGAAAATGTTCCGTCATTGATCGAAAAAATTCTGGGCCGCGCCGGCAGTATTAAGCAACTCGCCCAGAAATACAGCCATGCCACCAACTTTCTGTTTCTGGGCCGCGGCATGAACTTTCCGGTTGCCATGGAAGGCGCCCTCAAACTAAAAGAGGTCTCCTACATCCACGCCGAAGGCTACAGCGCCGCCGAAATCAAGCACGGTCCAATCGCCTTGGTCAACGAGGACACTCCCAGCTTGTTCCTGGTCCCCAACGACCCCTTGCGCGACAAGGTGCTTTCCAACATGAAGGAGATCAAGGCCCGCAAAGGCCCGGTAATCGCCATTGCGGTTGAGGGTGACGAAGAGGTTGCCACCATCGCGGACGATGTCTTTTACATCCCGGATGCCAACCCATTGGTATACCCCTTCTTGCTGGTAGTCCCCATGCAACTGCTCTCCTACTACATGGCCCTCAATCTTGGTCACGACGTAGATCAGCCCAGGAATTTGGCCAAGAGTGTGACGGTGGAGTAAGCGAGCGGGGAAGTCATGCCTGGCCAGGGCATGGCACAAGCAAAATTGAACTGCTGATTCAAAAAAGATGTCTTGAAACCGCTCGGGATTGACCCGGGGCAAATATTTTTGAGAGGATGTGGCATGATGAATAAGATTGGATTATTTGCTTTTGTGTTTGTTGTGCTTGCTACGGGGCTTATGGCGGAGGAGTATTCACTTAGTCGGGAAATGACGGCTGATTATACCTATGTTACTTACTATGAAAGCGGTGATGTGGATAATTTTATCAGGATGAAATCGATTGCTTTCTCGCCGATTTATTCAGGGATTAAGCCCTATGTGGGGAAAGAGATTACGACGGATGATTTTATCGGGATTTCATTGTTAAGAGAGAACGAGAACGGTGTTAATGATATTTTTCTAATCCATTCGTTAACACCGGATTCATCGGTGATGGGTTTTAGCGAGTATCCTAGTGACCTGCGATTCAGCATTGAGCAGGGCGATGTGAAGATTTCGCATGAGCAGCTGTTTTTTACCATGCCGGCACCTCATCTGGCTGATGAAGAGCGCAGTTTGAACGAAGATGATTATTATGTTCCTTACAGATTCAGGATTCCGGCAGAGGTCGGTTTTTCGCTGTACCGGCCCTTTGTTATCCTGGTGCAAGATGGTTCCGGGAATTCCGTTGAGCTGTCCTGTGATTTGCATAAGCTGGATGATGAGTATGTGCTTGATATTGAGGGGGCTTCGCGCTTGAATCTGACTTCAAGATAGTTATTGGGTAATGTCTTACACATAAGTGGCATTTATGGATTATAACTTGATGAGCGATGAGGCCTGAGCCAATTGATCATATGAAAAACCCAATATTTTTGGTTTGTATTTTTATTTTGCCTTTTATTCTTCTTTTGGCAGGCTGCAAAACCGAAGCCGTTGCGAAGCAGGGCGCCGATGATTCAGGCGCGGGGGAATGTTCGCAGGCATGCACGGTGCTTTTTGGAAGGCCGGGGCCGGATACCGGCTTGGGTTCTGACATGTGTCGCCCTTTTTGCAACTGCGGGGGCCAGTTCTTTGAACCTCCGGTTTACACAAAAGAAATGGTCGAAAAATTTTCTGGTAAAATACTTAAGAACCCGTTTGAGCCGCTGACCGCGAACCCGTATGACAGTCCGGAGCACCATGTCCCGCAGCCAGAGAAGGTGTGCGGGGTTTTTCTGGATGCGGATGACCCGCAGTATTATTCACTTGCAAGCTATGACAGCGTCGAGGAGCTTGAGGCCGATGGCGGGATTCTAAGCCACTACGGGGCGTGCGGCCTGTGTTCGTCGCTGGATAACCTCGCCGTGTATATCTTGGTGGGTGATCTGACTGGCCCGGTTCGGCAATGTGGTCTTGAAGGCGTTCTTGGCGGCGAGGAAAAAATCATCGCTTGCCTTATGGATATCGGGTTTGATTATCCTTGCGCATAGATATGGAGCTATAATATCC
>CAZDYA010000056.1:0-8150 GCA_964509515.1 uncultured Spirochaeta sp. | reverse complement strand
ATCCAGGGATATATCCGGTGCCTCCAGCTCATATCGAACTGGAAGGGCAGGAAGAAGTTTTTGGCCGTACTGGCGGTGAGCTGAGTGTTATCGAATAAATGCGTCTGTTTCCGAAAGCAGGGGGCTGCCTTGCTTGGGTTTTCTTTGCTCATATTGTTTATGGCAGGCCTGTATGGCTGGTTGCGCTGGTCGCCATATGCTCAGCTTGATACGTTCCTGGAACGCCCGCATAGCCTTGATTTGCTGGATAGAAATGGTCGTTTGCTAAGGACCATACATCCTGATGAGGGGGTGTACCGTCGTTGGGTAGATTTTGAGCTATTGCCTAGGCATGTGGTGCGGGCTGTGGTTGAGGCCGAAGACAGTCGGTTTTTCTTTCATCCTGGTTTTGATGTCCTGGCTGTTTTGCGTGCGGCTTGGCAGAATAGGCAAGCGGGGAGGGTGATTTCCGGCGCCTCGACAATTAGTATGCAGTTAAGCCGGATTATTTCGCCACATGCTGGCGGGATGAAGGGAAAGCTATTGGAATTATGGAACGCGCTTAGATTGGAGACGCGTCTTACAAAGCAGGAAATTCTTGAGCAATATATAAACGCGGTTCCTTATGGTGGTGGCAGGCAGGGGATCGAATCCGCAGCGAGGGCTTACTTTGGTTGCGAAGCAAAGGAATTGAATCCCAGGCAGGCTGTTTTGTTAGCCGTTATGCCACGCCGGCCAACCGATTTGAACCCTCATAGGCAGCCTGAACGTCTGATCAAAACCGCGCTGCCGCTTGCCAAGCGGGTTGGCATCAATGTGGGAGATGCTGTTGCGGACTTGGTCGCTCTGCGGGAGCTGTTGTGGAATGAAATCGCCATTGGCCGGCGCCGCGCCGAAGCTGCGCTGCCGCCATTTGAGGCGCCGCATTTTACCGACTATGTGGCTCAGCGGCTAACTCCCGAGCAGCTACGGGCTGGTCTTCCGCTTCGCACTACATTGGATCTGGAAATGCAGAATCGACTGGAGACCAGCCTGCAAAATTTCCTGGAGGAAGCGAAGGAAAGCAGAGTCAATAATGGTGCGGCGGTAGTTCTGGAAAATGACAGCGGAGCGATTCGGGCCTATGTCGGTAGCCCGGATTTTTTTGACCGGCAAAACGGTGGGATGATCGACGGTGTGCAAATTCGCCGCCAGCCGGGATCCACACTGAAACCATTTTTGTATATGCTGGCCCTCGAAAACGGATTTACAGCCTCCAGCATCCTTCCTGACCTGCCGCAAGACTTCGGTTCGTACGAGGCTTATATTCCGCAAAACTTTTCTCAGCGTTTTGCCGGCCCCGTCCGCCTGCGCGTTGCCTTAGCGTCAAGCTTGAATGTTCCAGCTGTATATACCGTGGTCCGTCTGGGCGTTCAGAACTTTGCAGACCGCTTGATAGAGCTTGGTTTTGAAAGTGTGTTCGAACAACGTAATCAAGTGGGTGCCGGCATCGCACTGGGAAATGTCGAGGTTCGCTTGTTTGAGCTTACCCGAGCCTTTACGATTTTTGCCCGCCATGGAAGTTTGCCGGGCATAAAAGTGCTGGAGGACGAGACTGAGCAAGCCTCTAGTTCAGAAAAAACATGGTCAAATAACCAAAACCCTACCCGGGAATTTGATCGAGCCGCAGCCCAAATAATTCACAATATACTAGGCGACTCTTCTAGCCGGGTGCCGGGCTTTGGCTTTGATTCAGTATTAAACACTACTTTCCCAAGCATAGCCAAAACCGGCACCGCAAATCAGTTTTCAAATATATGGGCTTTGGTATCTTCCCCTTCCTACACAGTGGGTGTTTGGATGGGTAATATTCATGGGCAAACCGTGGTCGGTAGAACCGGCAGTTCCTTGCCGGCAAGGCTTGCGGTAGATTTCTTGCAAGAATACCAAGGAGACAGGAAGCAATTTTTGCCTCTTACCGAACTTCATCAGGTACGCGTATCTCCAATTTCTGGAATGAGGTGCCCAGAAGGTGGAGCCTCGTCGAATTCCGGCACGATTCAAGAATTATTTCGCACCGGGAAATATCCTCCCTACGATACATGGAACAGCTGCGGAGCAGGTCCAGTACAGTATCCTCCCGAGTACCAGGATTGGGCACAGAATACCCGGGGCTATCAAAACGGCAATGTCGGCTTTTTAACTCAAATTTCCGGCGACGAAGTGCGAATTCTTTCACCAAATGATGGAGCACAATTTTATTTCGATCCGTATATTAATGATCAGAATCAAGCAGTAGTCATTCGTGCAGTTGGTAACGGTTTGGTTAAGCTTTTCTGGAATGGCGAACTATTTGCAGAGGGGCAGTCTCCGCTTCGAGCATCAGTACCATTGCAAGCCGGTCGTCATTACATTAGAGCAGTCTGCGGATCAGCCCAACAAAACATCAGCATACAGGTTGGTGCAGAATAAGGTTTGCGGAGAGGTATAAGCCAGTAGAGCGCAGGGCGGCAAGCCCGAAGCGCGCGGGGGATCAGGCACCCTGTTGATCGCCCGGCCGGGTGGCTGCTTGCTTTGCTGGCTGGCCGGGCGCTACACCCATCAATTTTAACTAAGTTTTTTATTTGATTATTCCAATTGATTTTACTATGATGGTTTAAATTGATAGGAGAGGAATAGTGAATAAAAAAAAGCGGGCGTTGGCGTTGTCTGGTGGCGGGCCTTTGGTTGGCTTGCATGTTGGTGCTCTAAAGGCATTGGGGGAATCGTCGATAGATTTTGACGTTTGGACGTGTGACTGTATTGGTAGTTGGGCCGGCTGTGTTTACAATAGTAGCCCCGCGGAATTTCCGGTTGAGCAGAAACAAAAACGGCTGGAGGAGTTTTTTACTTTTCTGTTTGTGGATGATTCCATTTACAAGTTTTTTCCGGTTCCGACTTCGGTTTTTGTGATGGATTATCCGCGCTTTTTTCAGCAGATGGCGCAGACTTGGGCGAGTTCCTGGCTGGATGTTGGTAATATATTCAGACCGCAGTGGGTTTGGGACATGATGCAGATTGTGACGCCCGATATGCTGCCGTTAACAGAGGAAGAGACATACGGCTTGATGGGTAAATTGATGAGCATCAATCCACAGGTGCGCGCTGCTTTTAATTCTTTTTGGAATATGCCGCGTGGAGGTTTGAGTCTTAGTGAGACAAAACACGAGCCGTTGATTTGGAAAAAGTTTATGGATATGGATAGGCTGAATAATGACAGCGATGTGCCGGCGATTTATATAAATGCTTATAATCTGGATAAGCGGCAGATTGAGCTATTTTCTAATGACAAGAAATATAAATCTTTGAGCGTAGAGGCATTACAGGCTGGGTCGAGTGTGCTGTATTATGTGCAGCCGCCGGTGATCAATGGTGACCGTTATTGTGAGGGGGCTAATAAAGATACGCTTAACTTTAAGGATCTCTTGGTAAACCATCCTGATCTTGATGAGATTTGGATTGTTCGATTAACAGATTATCAGTATGTAGATCCTCCTGAGACTCCGGTTCAGGCCGCGAGTTTGCAAGTCATGTTGCCGTTCAGTACGATAGCCGATGATGATATCAAGTTATTTAAATATCATATTAAAGATGAGGGGCGTTTGCGCGAGGTTGGTATGACCCGTGAGCAGGCTGATAAAATCTTGATCAATGAGATTCAGGTTAAGCAGGGGCATTTTGATAAGCCTTTAACCTATGAGTGGAATCAAAGCAATTATGAGAATTGCCGCCAAGCGGGGTATGTGGCAGCCAAGGAAACCATCAAGGAATATAGTAGTTGATATGTCAACCAAAACAGATATTTCAGATTACAGGATTATTCAGGTTATTTCGGAAACCAAAGAGAGCCAGGTTAGCTTGGCTGAATACGAAGGAAAAAAGGTTGTTCTGAAAAAACTGCAGACGGTGCAAGAAGGCAACCGCGATAATATGTTGTTTCGCTTGCGCCGAGAAGGAGAGATCCTTCAGTCCTCGTTTTCTGATATGGTCGTCGAGTTGCTTGATATAGTCGAGGATGGCGAGCAGATATATCTGGTGATGGAATACTATGATGGTCGCGATTTGAATCGGGTCATGGCTGAATTGGATTTTAGCCAGCGGCTGCAGGTTTTTATTTTGACGGCGCAGGCATTGGGTAAGATCCATGCCAACGGTATTGTCCATCGGGATATCAAGCCGCACAATATTTTGATTAGAACAGAGCCCGAATTGCAGATCAAGATGATCGACTTTGGTCTGGCGTATATCAAGAATTTGTCTGATGTGTTCCAGCAGGGGACTGTTGTTGGCACGCTGGCCTATTTGTCGCCGGAGCAAACCGGCTTGTTAAAGCGCCCTATTGATAATCGCACGGATTTATATTCCTTGGGGGCGGCGTTTTATCAGGTTTTTTGTGGTCGCCAGCCTTTTGACGAGAAAGATCCCCTTAAACTGATTCATGCGCATTTATCGCGTCAGCCGCTGGATCCGTCGAGTGTTGCGAGTGAGGTCCCTCAGGTTCTGGGGGCAGTACTATTAAAGCTTTTGCAGAAGGAGCCATCGGAACGCTATCAGTCGGCCGAGGCTTTGCTTCACGATTTACTTAGGATCAAGGGTGATCCTAAGTATGATTTTGTAGTTGGGCAGGCCGATGAGTCATCTGTTTTGAACCTAAATGGGCGCGTTATTGGCCGTGAGCAGGAAATTGCCCAGATAAAGCATCACTTTGAATTGGCTGCTCAGGCGGAGACACAAGCAATGGTTGTGCGTGGCCGTTCAGGGATGGGTAAGAGTAAACTTGTCGAGGGCTTTGTTCAGCAGCTTGATGTTTCCAGGGCAGTGATGATGCAATATTTTTCTGTTCCTGAGTCACAGAATGTGCCCTTTGCGGCAATGCGTTCCTTGCTGGAACAGTTTTTTCAACAGCCGGCTCAGGTGGCAAGGATTCCATCCATAGTGCAAGCCTGTTCGACGAATATTCCCTTGCTTGCGCCGATGCTGCCACAGGTTGTTCTGGATTATATCGCCGGCTCAGGAAATGGCCTTGATATAGAAAAATCAGTTGCTGCGAGCGCGCAGGAAATGCAGCAGGCGGCATTAGCATTGTTCCGGCAGCTCGTACAGGAAGATTCGACCCTGGTTCTCTATATGGATGATATCCAGTGGGCGGATAAGGCTTCGCTTGAGGTGTTCAGTAGCCTTTCCCGTGATCTGAAAGATGTCCCGTTGTTCTTGCTGGCTAGTGTGCGCGAGGAAGAGCAGGATGAGGAATTTTTCAAGGCGAATCCGCAATTGGTTCTGCTTGATGTTCATGAGCTTCCGCAGGATAAGCTGCCTGAACTGGTGGCAAGTATATTGGGACAGCCTGATCATTTTTCCGATGACTTTTACCATAAGTTGGCGCAGGATTCACTGGGTAATACCTTTTATGTTATTGAAATAATCCGCGCCTTGCTGGAAAAGAAGATATTATCACGCGCTGTTGGACAATGGATCTTGGACGAAAAGGCCTATCAAAACTATGAATTCCGCGTGGATATGACAGGCTTGATTAACTTACGTCTTACGGGTTTCCTTGCTGATGAGCTGCAGGTGCTTATTTCGGCTGCCATGATAGGGCGGCAGTTTTCGCTTGATTTTTTGTATAAATTTATGAGGTTTGAAGGACCTGATATTTCGTTGGATCACCTGTTGCTGGTAATTGAGAAGGCTCGCAAAGAATTGTTGCTAGAGGAGCTTGCGGGCAAGGATGCCAACCTTTTTGTGTTCATGCATGATAAGATTGTTGAGGTTTTACGCGGGCGGACAAATGCGGCCCAAAAAGAAACCTTGCATGAAAAGTGTGCCCAGGTATTTTTGAGTGGTTTTTCTGGTGATAAGGTTGAGGATGAGGAGTTGCCAGTCTATCAGCTGGCTTACCACTATAATAATACCAATAATACAGATGCCATCATTCGATATAATAAGCTGGCTTACGAGAGGGCATTGCAACAGCAATCAAAAAAGGAAGCGGTATATTATGCCAGTGTAATTTGTCAGGAATATCGGAATAATCTGGAATTATTGAATGATGAACGTTTGACTTTTATGATTAAAACTACTCATCTAATGCAGCAGGTTGGTTATCTGGCCAAGAGCCTGGAATTGTTGCATTTTTTGAATGATTCCTTGTCTGAACATTTTCTGGGCGAAAAAAGAATTGATATTCTTTTGAATCTTGGTACCGCCTATCATTGGCAGAATCAACTGCCGCAAGCCTTGTCAAATTACAAGCAGGCAGTTGATTTAGCCGAGCAATCAGGGAGGTCACTTTCCAGTTGGCGGCCTTATCATTTGCTGGCTAACACCTGTTTTTTTGAAAGCCGGTATAAGGAATCCGTCCAATATTTTACACGTGCCTTGGAGTTAATCCCAGAAGAATCAATTCACGATTATTTGATGAGCTTGGCTGTGCGTTTGTATGCTTATTATTTCCTGGGGCGAATAAAAGAGGCGGAAGAAGATAAGTTGGAACTGGAGCAGAGGCTGAGCGAGGTTCCAATTCCTGCCTATCGTTCCAATTTTCTGCATAGTTTGGCCTTGTGCTATAACTGGGAAGGCGATAATGAGAAGGGCTTGGAGTTAAGCTTATTGGCCAGCGAAGAGGCTAATAAAGCTGGTCTAATGCTTTCTGTGTATTCGGCTTTATTTTCGCGAATGCTTGCATATTTCTTTACCGAAAAGCATGCGAAATTGCATGAAACCTTTCTTGAGGCGGTTGAAATTGCCGAGAAGAACGGAATTTCAATTATCATTGAATCCTATTGGAGCTTTCAGGCTTTTTCTGAGTTGCTGCAGGAAAACTTTGATGTGGCTCAGAATATTATCGATGAATACCTGCCACGCTCGGCAGATTCCGAAAATAAGTTTGCTCATGTTATGTTTCTGTTCTTACAGGCTGGGGTTCACTATTGCAATACTAGATTTAATGCAGCTTTAGATTCAATAAATCAGGCATGGCAGCTGTGTCGTGAGCGGGAATTGGATATTTGTTCTCCTTGGGTAATGGAGTTGCGCCTTAAATTGGCAGAAGTGCGCAAAGAAGATGAACAAGCTAGCGGTATCAGCGCTGAGGCCGATTCCTTGTTGCAGGAAAAAAGCGGTTTGGCTTTTTTGCGCTCGCATGCACGCGGTGTAGTAGAAAAACTTGAGGGCTTTCGCCAATCTAAACTGTCGCTTTCCCAAGGGGACAGCAGTATCAGTGTCTTTAAGGAAAAGCTTCAGCTGGAAAATATTGTAAAGACTAGCCAGATGATTTCTTCTATCTTGAAGATTGATGTGCTTTTAAACTCGGTTCTTCAAGCCATGATGGAGACAACTGGCGCGCAACGCGGTGTCTTGCAGCTGATTGATTATCAGGCGGCTGGATCACCTTATTTTTTCAGCAATATTGATCAAAGCGATGAATCTTTCCCGGCCATTCAAACCGTACTTGCTGATCAGCAGGATTTTTTTAAGGATTCAATTGAGGGGGTTGTTGTTTCCTCTAAGGAGCTTGCTGAGCATCATGTCTTGTCTGCGGTTTGTTGCCCATTGGTTATCAAGGGGAAACCCATCGGCATGGTGTATCTGGATAGTCAGTACATCAGTGGTCTATTCTCTTTGGAAGAGCTTCGGCTATTGAGCATCTTTACCTCGCAGGCGGCGATTGCGATCGAGAATGCTATTTCTTTCGAAAAAGAAAAAGAGGCCCGCAGCGCGGCCGAGGCGACCTTGCGGGCTTTCCAGCTGTTTGTTCCCCCGCAGTTTATGAGTGCGATCGCTAGCGAGGGTATTGACAAGATCAGGCTTGGAAATGCTGTAGAGCGTCAGGTTTCCATTCTGTTCTGCGATATTCGCAATTTTACGGCAATCTCTGAGGGCATGCGTCCTGAAACCCTTATGGCGTTTTTGAATACTTACATGGAAACCATGGTTGGTAAAAGTATCGCCGATAATGGCGGGTTTATTGATAAGTTTATTGGCGATGCGGTTATGGCTATTTTTGAAACTGATTATTCAGATGGGGCCGTACAAACTGCGATCGATATTCAGAGAACCCTGGTGGAGTACAATACTCACCTGTCCAAGGCCGAAGAACATCGCGAGATTCGTGCCGGGGTTGGTGTTAATACCGGTACGGTAATCATGGGAAC
>CAZDYA010000055.1:0-8183 GCA_964509515.1 uncultured Spirochaeta sp. | reverse complement strand
GGGCATCGGCGTAGGACATTAGACAAGGTTCTCCATAATAAATTCACGGCGGACGGGGGTGTTTTTTCCCATAAAGAACTCGATATCCGAGTGGACGGATTTCAGGCTTTTGATATTGACTTCAACCAGTCTGATATCAGGCCCAATGAATTGTCCGAACTCGGAGGGTGATATTTCCCCCAGACCCTTAAAGCGCGTTACCTCTGGTGAGCTGATCTCGGAGGTGGCCACGTCCCTTTCGGAATCGCTGTAGCAGTAGCGCGTTTCCCTTTTGTTGCGTACCCGGAAAAGCGGGGTTTCCAGAATAAAAATGCGGCCATCCAGAATCAGTTCTTCGAAAAAACCAAAGAAGTAGGTCAGGATTAAATTGCGGATATGAAAGCCGTCGTGGTCGGCATCGGTGGCAATGACAATCCGGCTAAAACGCAGATCCTCGATGCTGTCCTCTATGCCGAGGGCCTGCATCAGGTTGTAAAGCTCTTCGTTGGTATAGATTTCGGTGCGTTTGCGGCCGAACATGTTCTGCGGTTTGCCGCGCAGGCTGAATATGGCCTGCGTATAGGGGTCGCGGCTGCTGACCATGGAACCACTGGCTGATTGACCCTCGGTGATAAAGATGGTGCTGTTGCCTTCTTCCTTGCGGTCGCCGCGGTGGTACTTGCAGTCCTTCAGGTTGGGAATCTTGAGCGCGATTTTTTTGGCCTTTTCCTTGGCCTGTTTTTTGACCATGTTCAGCTCGCGGCGCAGGCGCTCGTTGTGGGTTATTTTTCTTTCGACAACCCCGGCGGCTTCCTTGTTCTTGTGCAAGAGGTCAAGCACCACATCCTTGGTTTCCTGCACTATCCAGGCGCGGATATCCGTATTGCCCAGCTTGTTTTTTGTCTGGCTTTCAAAGATGGGGTCTTTCAGGCGCACGGCTATGGCGCCGGCCACCCCCTCGCGCACATCCACGCCGCTAAATGATTTCTTGTAGAACTCGTTAACGCCTTTCAGGATGCCCTCCCTGAAAGCACTCAGGTGGGTGCCGCCGTCATTGGTGTACTGTCCGTTAACAAAAGAGAAATGCGACTCTCCGTAGGTTTCGGTGTGGGTAAAGGCGAACTCCAGCCTTTCCCCCTTGTAATGCAAGATAGGGTAAAGGGGTTCATCGCCAACCTCCTGGGTCAGCAAGTCCTTTAGCCCGTTTTCAGATTTTATGTTCTGACCATTTATTTGCAGGGTCAGGCCGGTATTAAGGTAGGCGTAGTTCCAGAAACGTTGTTCAAGGAATTCATGGTTAAATGTGTAGTCGGGAAAAATGTCATGGTCAGGGACAAAGGCAACTGCAGTTCCGTTTGGGTCCTTGGTGGCGCCTTTTTTTTGCCTGATTTCCTTGCCGCGCGCGTATTCAATTTCAACGAACTTGCCATCCCGGCAGGAGCGTATCAGAAAGAACTCCGAAAGGGCGTTGACCGCCTTGATACCGACCCCATTCAAGCCCACGCTGAACTGGAAGACATCATCATTGTACTTGCCCCCGGTATTGATAACCGAAGCGCATTCGGCGACCTTGCCCAGCGGGATACCACGTCCCCTGTCCTGAATTTTTACCTGGCCGTCTTTAATCTCAATATCAATGCGGGAGCCGTGTCCCATAATGTATTCATCGATACTGTTGTCAATAACTTCCTTGACCAGCACGTATATTCCGTCGTTAAAATTGCTGCCGTCGCCTAGTCGGCCGATGTACATCCCCGGCCGCAGGCGTATATGCTCAAGGGAGCTTAGCGTTTTGATAGCAGATTCATCATAGGCTCGCTTGGCCTTCGGCCCGGAGCTTGGTTTAGTTGTTGTTTCTTTTGCCATTTTATTTCCCAGTTGTCCAAATTCTATCATAGCCATGAAATTTGGTACAGGGATGTATTTAGTTGTCCCGGGATTGGCGGCTAAAAAGTTTTTCCATGATTGCGAGGGCTTCATTCAGCTGGGCTATCTCGATGTACTCGTTGGTCTGGTGGGCCTGTTCGATTGATCCTGGGCCTAGTAGCACCGTTGGAAAACCGGCCTGCTGGTACTGTCCGGCTTCGGCCGCATAGGGCACCCACTCGCAAAGTGATTGACCGCTTAGCTCGCTGGCCAGTCTGGCGGCAGGCGAGTCGGGCCTGGGCTCCAGGGGCGGCACATCGCAGCTCTGTCGGGTTGTGATGGCCTCGGCGGGCAGATCGTGCTGGCTTAGCACCCGCTGCCGCAGGGCGTCCAGTTCCTGGGTGAAATATTGCAGATCATCAGCCTGAAAGCTGCGCAGATCGTAGCTGATGCGGCATTTTTCCGGGATGATATTGGTCGCCGAGCCTCCGTGGACGGTGCCGATGTGGCTGGTCGCCCAGGTCGGGTGGCAGTCAGCGTTGGCCGGTGCCGGCCGGCGCTGCATGTCTTCGCCCAGCCGGCGCAGGCCTGCCATGTAGTCCAAAGCCAGGTTGATGGCGTGAATCCCAAGGTGCGGCTTGCTGGAGTGGGCGGCCTTGCCCTTGAAGGTGGTGACAAATTCGCTAATGCCCTTGTGGGCCGAAACCGGGCGTAGGCTGGTTGGTTCCCCGACAATGACGGCCTGAATCTCCGGAATGCGGCCGGCAAATGCCTTGATAAGCAAGGGAGCGGCCAGGCAGCCGACTTCCTCATCATAGGTTAGTGCCAGGTATATCGGCCGTTTAAGTTCGCTGCTCAGATTTTTGCCGCTGGTCGTGGCCAGGGCAATAAAGCCCTTCATGTCCGTGCTGCCGCGGCCAAAAAGTTTGCCGTCCTGCTGGGTAAGGCTAAAGGGGTCGTTGTGCCAGCCGCTTTCTTCGACGGGCACGACATCGGTGTGCCCCGACAGGATGACGCCGCCAGGGGCGTCCGGCCCGAAACGGTATAGCAGGCTGGTCTTGCCGCTGGACTCATCGGTGTACTGGGCGGCGATTGCGGCGCTCTTGCCCAGATAGTCGGTAACAAACTGAATCAGCTCCTGATTGGGCTGATGCGAGACGGTGGGAAAAGCCACCAGTGCTGTGAGGACGTTTATTGTCTCGTCCAATAGCCGTGAGGTAACCATTCGCTTTATTTGCCAGCCTGTGGGCCGTTGCTGCGGCGCGCGCGAACCGCCTCGGCCAGCTGCTCCAGCGCATTTTCGGTTTCTTCAAAACCCAGACACGCGTCGGTTATGCTGACCCCGTATTGCAGTTCTTCGGGCTTGGTCAGCTTTTGGTTGCCGGCAAACAGGTGGCTTTCGATCATTACTCCAAAAATATTTTGCGAGCCGCGGGTAAGCTGGTTGGCAATGTCCTTGGCGACTATTAACTGGCGCTCAGGTTTCTTGGCACTGTTGCCATGCGAGCAGTCAACCATCAGCGACGGTGTTAGTCCAGCCTGTGCCAGCCTGTCGCTGGCTGCCTGAACGGATTCTTCGTAGTAATTGGGGCCGTCCTGGGCACCTCTCAGAATGATATGGCAGGCATCATTGCCTTTAGTTTCAACAATGGCAGCCACCGATTGCTTGGTGACCGACAGAAAATGATGCGGGGTCTTGGCGGCCATTATGGCATCGATGGCGATTTCCACATTTCCATCGGTACCGTTTTTGAAGCCGACCGGCATCGACAGGCCCGATGCCAGTTCCCGGTGGACCTGGCTTTCGGTGGTTCTGGCCCCGATGGCGCCCCAGCTGACTGTGTCAGCAATAAACTGAGGGCTGATAGTATCCAGAAATTCACAGCCGATTGGCATTGCCATCTCGGTAATGTCGATGAGCAGCTTTCTGGCAATCCGCAGGCCCTTGTTGATCTGGAAGCTGCCGTCCAGCATCGGGTCGTTGATCAAGCCCTTCCAGCCGGTTCGGCTGCGGGGTTTCTCGAAATACACCCGCAAGACTATTTCCAGGTCGTCTTGCAGACGCTCACGTACAGTCTTCAGTTTTTGGGCATATTTGATGGCTGAATCAGGGTCGTGGATGGAACATGGGCCGACAACTGCCAGCAGGCGGTCATCCTTGCCAGCCATTATGGCCTCTATCGTTTCGCGGCCTTGCTGCACGCTTTTTGAGCCATTGTCTGACAGGGGATAATCCTCCATGATAATGGCAGGCGGAATGAGCGGCTTAAGTTGGGCAATTCTGGTATCGTCTGTGGTAAATCGCATAGTCAGTTTTGTATCATGTTTTCCGGCAGTTCTGCTACCATATATTCCATTTTATCTTTAAGGCTCAGGCGTCCGTAGCCCGGGTTGTAGTGGGCAATGTTGTGTTTTTCGGTTTCCGGATCAATGCTGTATAGCGATGAGCTTATCATGGTTAAGGGGATGTTGGGATCATCCCAGGTGCGGTGATAATGTCCGCAAAAAATTCGCTGCAGATTGGGTAGCCCGCTGATCAATTCCCAGGCTTCTTCCCGATTGATTAGCGGGTAGCGCTGTTCCATGAAGCGGCTGGGTACATGAGCAGGGGGGTGGTGAATAAAGACGATAATCCCTTTTTCGGCATGAAAACTATCCTGATGCTGTTTGAACCAGGCGATCTGATTGTCTTCCAGTTTGTGGCTGCTGGTATTAAGCCAAAGCAGGCCGTAAGAGTTTAACCGGCACCAACCACAGTAGGGATCATTGGGGTTTTCCATAATGTCAACGGCTTTCATTTCGCTGAGGGTCTGCGAGGGCAGGGGCAGGTTTTGCGCCATTATGGAGGTGTCGTCGTGGTTGCCCGGAAAGGCAAGCAGGGGAAGCTCTGCCTGTCGGCACAGTTCGGCAATCTCCATGTAAACCTCGGGGCTGGGTTCGTGAGCGCATAAATCACCATTGAGAAGCAATAGGTCCGGTCGCCGCTCGGAACAAAGGGTATTCAGGCATTGACGAAATATCTTTCCGGGGTTTTTGCCGTGGTAGAGTTCTCCGCGGGGGGCGATATGCATATCATTCATTATCAGAATTTCTGTTGCCATCAGGTTATCCCTCATCTTCAATGGGCTTTTTGATCACGATGTCCTCTGCCTGGGCGACCACATCTGTATCACATCCCAGAATTTTGGCGGCCTCCTTGCTATGGACCCCCATGATTTTTTGAATCTGGCTGCTGTCAAGCCGGCTGATGGCATGGAAACGGTCGTTGATTGCAATGACATCGCCACTGTGGAAACTGCCCTTGACCGCTGTAACCCCCTTGGGCAGCAGGCTTTTTCCATCGCACAAGGCCCTTTCGGCTCCCTGGTCAACCGTAATACTGCCTTTGGGAGCCGAGTTTAGTATCCACCGATGCCGGCTTTTTAGTCGCGGACCGGAAAGAAAGAGGGTGCCAACTTCTTCGTCTTTTATCATGCGCAAAAGGATGTCAGGCTGGCTTCCGTCGGCAATGACTACATGGGTGCCGGCTCTGGCGGCTGTTTGCACTGCTTCCAGCTTGGTGCGCATTCCGCCGGTGCCGGATTCGCTGCCACTGCCGCTGGCTGTCTTCAGCAAGTCCGGGGTGATCTTCTTTACCAGTCTGACTGCCTGGGCATTCTTGTCTTTTTTGGGGTCGGCGGTATAAAGCGCATCGATATCGGTTAGCAGAACCAGAAGATCGGCATCCAGCTTGCTGGCGATGTGGGCGCTAAGGTTGTCGTTGTCACCGAAGACGGGTCCGATCTCGGCAATGGAAACCGAATCATTTTCATTACATATTGGGACGATGTTCATCTGCAGCAAGTGTTCGATGGTGGCTTGTATGTTAAGAAAACTCTCGCGGTGGTATAGAAGCTCCCTGGTCATCAGGACCTGGGCTGGTCAGGTGTCGTATTTTTCAAAAAGCGGATTATATTGCTGCATCAGCAGGGGCTGACCTACGGCTGCACAGGCCTGACGCATGGCCACCTGGGATATGCGCCCGGTTATCCCAAGTTTCCTGGCTCCAAGACCGATAGCCCCGGAGCTGACCAGAATGACCTGGATGTTTTTTTGCCGCAATGCATCAATCTGCTCTACCAGATTGATGGCGATTTGATCACGAAAGCTGGCTGATCCGCCGGTCAGCAGGTTTGTACCAAGTTTTACTACCAGCCGCTGGGTTCCTGAAAGGGATGGCCTCATTTCTGGCCATCATTTCGGGTCGCCCCGTCGGAATCAGGGATATCGCGGTGGGTAAATTTTTTGCTGCCGTTGGCGTATGGGGCGACCGTATGCCCCTTGCCGCGCAGTCGCCACTGATAGATCATCAGGCCTTCAATTCCCACTGGCCCACGGGCGTGAATTTTTGTGGTGCTTATCCCGACTTCGGCACCCAGGCCGTAGCGGAAGCCATCGGCAAAGCGGGTGCTGGCATTCCAAAAGGCATTGGCCGTATCAACGCTATGCATGAATCTTTCTGCAGCCTCGGGATTGTTGGTGACGATGGCATCCGTGTGACCTGATCCGTATTGGTTGATATGTTTCACTGCTTCTTCCAGGGAGTCAACAATGCGAATGGAGATGATGGCATCCAGGTATTCAGTTTGCCAGTCTTCTTCGTTGGCCGGCAGGGCGGGTACAATCGCGCGGGTTTTTTCGCAACCGCGGACTTCTACTCCCTCTTCGCAAAGGCGTTCAAAAAGCATTGGCAGCATCTTGCTGGCCGCTTCCGCATGTATCAGCAGGGTTTCGGCCGCATTGCATACCGCCAGATACTGGGTTTTGCTATCCAGGACGACATCTTCGGCCATGCCGCTGTCGGCGTCTTTATCAATATAAACGTGGCAAATGCCGTCAGCGTGTCCGAGCACGGGGATGCTGGTGTTGTTCATGATATACTGAACGAATTCATTGCTGCCGCGGGGGATTATCAGGTCTATTTCATGGTTGCAGTTCAGCAGCTCAGATACATCTTCCCGGGTTTCTACCAGCGAGAGCCAGCCCTCCGGCAGGCCTGCCTCACAACCGGCCTGGTTCAGGATGTCGCCCAAAATACGGTTTGATTCCATGGCCTCACGGCCACCCTTCAGGATAACGGCATTGCCGGATTTGGCACATAAGCCGGCAATCTGCACCAGTGCGTCCGGCCGGGATTCAAAAATCATCCCAATTACCCCGATAGGGCAGCTGACGCGTTCGAGTATCAGGTCACTGTCAAGTTCCCTGGTGAGCTGTTTTTGCCATAGCGGGTTGGGCATGGCTGCCAGCTGACGCAGGCCTGTGCAGACGGTATCCAGTTTTTTTTGATCAAACTGCAGTCGTTTTAACAGCGGCGCGTCTACCTTTTCCTGTGAGCTGCGCTCCATGTCCTGTTGGTTGGCCTTGAATATTTTATCGGCACTGGCTTCCAATGCGGCGGCCATTGCCAGCAGGGCCCTGGAGATTGTTTGCCCGTCAACCCCGGCCAATTTTTTGGCGGCTTGGCTGGCTCTGATGCTTGTTTCCTTGATTGAAGATGACATGTTTACAGGTTAGCGAAAGGGCGATGGTTTGGCAATCCGGCAGCTGATTTTGACTGCCGGATTGTCATTGATAGCGGCTGGTTTTAGCTTTTCTTGCGGGCGAAGTTAACTGTTATTCTTCGTCCACGGAATTCGCTGCCATGCAAAGCGGTTATGATTGCGGGGGCGATTTCCTCGGCAACAGTCACAAAAGAATAGTTATCCAGAATGCGGATATCGCCGACCTTTTCGGTGTCTACACCGCTAATGGTAGAAATCAGGCCTAGCAGGTCGCGGGGAAAAACTCGTCGATTTTTGCCGATGCTGATAAACAGGGTGTTGGGGTCTTCGCCCTCTGCCGGTGTAGTGCATGGGGCTTCAATGTTGCGGTTTTCACGGCTGCTTTTTGGGGCGTCTTTTTTGCGTTCCTCACGCTGAGCCTTTTTGTCTTTCTTGATCTTTTCCGGCCGTGACTTTTCTTTCTTCAGGCTTCCGGTAAAGGCGGCCGGCATAGTCAGATTATTGCTCTTGGCAAGCTCCTGCAGAAGCAGGGCACTGAAATATGAGCGCCTAAAAATAGGCACATGTTTCTTGTAGATCCTGCGCAGAAAATCCATTTCAGCCGGGTCTTCCTGGTACTGAATACGTTGCAGCAAGTTCTTGATATGGCCGATCAAGGCCTTTTCATCCGACGATGGCAAGTTATGTGAAGCCATGTTTATTCTCCTCTGTCGTCACAATTATGTACTGGCCGACAGGGTGGTGGCTGCTTTTTGGTGCTTTAGTATGGTGAAGCATTGAGATGAATGCATCACA
>CAZDYA010000054.1:0-8241 GCA_964509515.1 uncultured Spirochaeta sp. | reverse complement strand
CATCCAGACCACCCAGGTCATCCAGACCACCCAGGTCATCCAGACCACCCAGGTCGCCAAAATCATCGGCGGGTTCTTCAAATGCTTCGGCCTGTCCAAAGTCGTCCAGCTCCCCAGCGTCGCCAAGGTCATCGGAAACATCCAGGTCGCCCAGCGCTGCTTCTTCACCCAGATCGTCACCAAACCCTTCGTCACCAAACCCATCGTCATCGGCCCCGGAAAAATCCTGACCAGCGAACTCCTCCAGATTGAAGTCGCCAGCGTCAAAGATTTCTTCCTCTTGCTCCCCACTTTCTGCCGCCTGCTTTTCATCCAAGTCCGAAAAATCTTCTGGTTCAATCAAATCCCCAAACAGATCATCTGGAGGCACGGATTGATCGGCGGACGCAAAGGGATCGTCACCAAGTACATCATCAAAAGCGAAGGCATCTTCCTGTGGGCTATCCCCGGCTTCCATTTCATCCGGCTGTACGGCCTCAAATAGCTGCTTTGAGTAATCAGGAATTTCATCGTCATTGTCTGCTACATCACCGGCATCCTCAGCGGGGCTCGGTTTGCTTTGCGGGGCGAATTGATCATCAAAACCGGGCGCATCCGCCGCCGGCGGAGTGGCCAGTTCCAACTGCCTGCCACGACTGGCCAATATGGCCTCTTCGTTGGCTACCGAAATGAGACGTTGTTGCAGTTGTTCAAGATCCTCTATTTTTGGCATATCCTATCTCTGATTTCGGCACAAAACAAAATAAAAGTAAGCTGCGAAATGCATATATTTGTAAACTTCCTGCCAGTCCTTCCGAAAATGTTAATGCAGATGAGAAAAACCGTCCAGAAGCCACACAAAAATCTTCTCCTTTTGATAGCCTGTGCCTTTGCCTTCGGGCTTATCAGTCTTCCGAAAGCCAATGCCTTCGTTGTAGAAGACTTTACAGTACATATGCAGATAATGGAACTGCACGAGGCAAAAGCTCCCTACGTAATCAATGACCACATAATTTTGAGCTATCAACAGCCCCTGCATGAGCAAACCCCACGCTATGTGGCCGCGGCCTTTGCGCACGAAGACTTCCGCACCATGCACCTCTACAAAATCAATCAACACGGGATCTTTGTTCTGGCTCTGCCAGTACCGCCTGATCACCGGCAGTTAAGCTACCGAATGAGAATCGACAGTATCTGGCTTAGTGATCCGTCAAACCCTGAATACTTCCGGGATTCCGCCGGACAAATGGTTTCTATCGTGCAAATACCTGCCACACCAGACTCAATGTATCGTGTGCCAGAGCTCGATGCAAATGGCAATCTGGCGATCGATTATCATGGTGAGCCCGGTCAGGAAGTCTATCTGAGCGGAACATTTAACAATTGGGACCCCTTCATGCACCGGATGAACGAAGTTAGACCAGGCGTATATCAGATTCAGCTGAAAGTAGATCCCAGGCGTTCTCATTACTATGTATTTTTCCGAAACGGTCAAAGAATTCTGGATCCCCGAAATCCTCAGGTGGCCTACTCTGCCCGCGACACCCAGGTTTCCAGCATACATACCTACAGAGTTGACGAAGCCACAGAACTGCCATAATCTACAGTTATTATGAAAGCAAAAGACAAGCAAAGCACCTTGATCGAGCAGGAATTAATTGAAAAATTAATGAAGAACGCCAAGTCAACTGAACAAATCACCCCTGATAACGTTCACCAAATCGGCAATACTGTTAACCGGAACCTGATCAGCGACATGATCCGTTCCATCCTGCTCCCGGGAAGCTGCATTCTGGGTTTTCCCAACCTGAAGGAACTTGTTGATAAGTCCAAAGCCGGGGAAGCATGCCTGTTACTGGTTGAGCACTACAGCAATTTTGATATTCCTGCCATCTATGAACTTTTGGACCAGGCAGGCGAGGCAGGAAAGGAAGTGGCTGAAAGCCTGATTAGCATTGCTGGCATGAAACTCACTGTCGAGAACCCGGTTGTCAGGGCTTTTTCCGAAGCCTATACGCGTATTGTTATCTATCCTTCCAGGTCATTGAAGCAGTACGAGAATACTGACCAATTCGAAGAAGAAAAAAAGCTTAGCAACAATATTAACCGTGCTGCCCTGCATAACATGATTAGAGCCAAACACCATGGACATATCATCCTGGTATTCCCCTCCGGAACCCGCTACCGCGAAGGCGACCCATCAACCAAAAAAGGCCTGCCAGAGATTGACAGCTACCTGAAATCATTCGACAACGTTGTCTTCCTGGGAGTGGCCGGCAGCCTGCTGCGCGTTACTGATGTCATGGAACGCGATGAGGTCACACCAGATGCCGTCATCCTGAGTGCTTCTGAAGTCATGTCGGCCAAGCAATTCCGGCAAGAAGCCCGCGAGCTGGGAGCCAAAAAAGGCATTGCCGATCTAAAGCAATTCGCTGCCGATGCCGTAATGCAAAAACTGGATGAGATGCACAATATTGCCCAGAGTGAACGTCAAAAGGCACTGGCAAAATTGAAAGCCTGATTCAAAAAGCAATCAATTCCTGTTTGAATGATCTTCCATTCGACTAAACTCATGCCGGTCTTCCAGGATGTTTATCACCATGGCGGTCGGTACATGCTTGGAGACCAGGCTTCGACGCTCCACAACCTCAACCATGCCGCTTGCAATAGTATCTGGTGATACAATTAACAAATAGGGAATCCCCAGCAGATGGGCTTCTTTCATTTTTGAACTGATTGATTCTGGGCGGTCATCGAAGAGCACGTACTGCTTAAGCTCGCGATACAGGGATTCAGTCAGTTCATTCAAGCGCAATGACTTTCCAATAGAAAGCAGATATCCGCGAAAAGGAGCAAGATCAAAGGGCCAAATTATCCCACGTTCATCGTGGTGCCTCTCCACAACGGCAGCCATTAGCCTGTCCATACCAATACCATATGCACCCATACAGGGGTAGACCCGGCCGCCATTATCCTCCTGCACCTCCAGCCCCATACGCTTGGTGTAGAACGTCCCCAAACGGAAGATGTTACCTAATTCGATACTCGTACGCTCTTGCAAATCACCACCGCAATGCAAACAGGGGTTATGCGCACCAATCCTGGCAATATCGGCAACCTTGCCCGACTCGAAATCACGGCCAAAGTTGGCGTTGATACAGTGGTAGCCTTCCCGATTAGCCCCCATTACCAGATTAGGAGTATTGGCAACCGCATCATCTACAATGATATCCAGCTGATCAGAAACAGAAAACCCAATAACCGAAACATAACCCGGCGACATGCCAGCCTGTCGCAAATCAGCGGGGCTGGCCAAGCCGGTTATGGTTTCACCACAAACCTGGGTCAGTTTTTCCAGACTGACCTGCGAGTCAGCCCTTACAACTGCCATGATAAGATGATTGTTGGTTCGAAAAATCATGGTTTTGGCGAGCCGCTGTCTGGGCAAATCCAGAAAACGGGCAAGTTTTGCCATAGTATTGCAATCCGGAGTAGCAATAATCTGCAACTCTTTTGGACTGCCACCGCAGGTAGCTTTCTGCCCGACAGCTATTTCGCGGTTTGCGGTATAACCGCACGTCTTACAGCGCACAATCACATCATCGCCCGCCTCGGAAAAGGTATGAAACTCGTACGCCCTTTCTCCTCCCATGATTCCCACCCCGGCCTCGGCGGCTATAGCATCAATCCCGCAACGGCGAAAGATGCGCTCGTATGACGAAAAAACCTTTGGGAAAAAGGTATTCAGGTCAGAAAAACTGCGATGAAAGGAATACCCATCCTTCATCATAAACTCACGCAAACGCAGCAATCCATGACGGGGCCTTTTTTCATCACGAAATTTTCCCTGGAACTGGTACACAAATAATGGTAAATCACGGTACGAATTGATTGAGGCCCGGACCAGTTCCACTACCGCTTCCTCATGGGTTGGAGCCAAAACCAATTCCCTGCCAGATGAGTCAGAAAAATGCAGTAGCGCATTGCCGGCGGATTCATCACGGCCACTGCTGCGCCATATTTCAACGGGATTAACCAGGGGAATTAGAACCTCGCAGCCGCCAAGCTGCTGCATTTCATCATCAATTATCCTGCGGATATTCTTTAGAACGCGCTGACCGAGCGGCAAATAGGCATACAAACCAGGTCCAAGCTGCCGAACAAAGCCAGCCCGCAGCAACAGGCTATGACTGGCAGCCTTTACATCGCGGGATACTTGACGACTGGTCCTAGTAAATAGTTGGCTATACCGCATCAAAGACATAGTAGCCCCTTAGTATCGATCTTGACAATGCCTTGGCATAATCGCATAGTGAGGGCGAACTTTTCTCGCATTACAAGGAGTTAACCATGAGTATAATTGAGTATGTAGAGGCCAGAGAAATACTCGATTCCCGCGGCAACCCGACTGTCGAAGTAGATGTCGTGCTGGAAGACGGATCTTTCGGCCGCGCGGCTGTTCCATCAGGGGCATCAACAGGTGAGCATGAAGCAGTTGAGCTCAGGGATGGCGACAAGAACAGATATCTTGGCAAGGGTGTATTGAATGCCATTAAGAATGTCAACGAAGCAATCGCCGCCGAAATCGAAGGCATGGACGCATTGGACCAGGTCAGCCTGGACAAGGCCCTGATAGAGCTGGACGGCACCGAAAACAAGAGCATCCTCGGTGCAAATGCCATGCTGGGGGTAAGCATGGCGGTGGCCCGTGCCGCTGCCGATCACCTGGGTCTTCCGCTGTTTAAGTACCTGGGAGCCTACAAGGCTTGCACCATGCCAGTACCAATGGCCAATATCATTAACGGTGGCTCGCATGCCGACAACTCCGTTGACTTTCAGGAGTTCATGATCATGCCAGCCGGCGCGCCCGATTTTCGCACTGCCCTGCGCATGACCGCCGAGGTATTTCATAATCTGAAGACGGTATTGAAAAACAAGGGCTACAGCACCTCTGTCGGCGACGAAGGCGGTTTCGCCCCGAACCTCAAGTCAAACGAGGAAGCCGTAGAGACTATCCTGGAAGCCATCTCCTTAGCCGGTTACAAGGCGGGCCAGGACATCTGGATTGCGCTTGACCCAGCCGCCAGTGAGTTCTATCAGGCTGATAAAAAGAAATACGTTTTCAAAAAATCTGATGGCCGGGAACTGAGCAGTGAGCAAATGGCTGACTACTGGGCCGAATGGGCCAAAAAGTACCCCATTATCTCGATCGAAGACGGCATGGACGAGAACGATTGGGAGGGCTGGAAGTACCTTACAGAAAAAATCGGCAAAACTGTGCAATTGGTCGGTGATGACCTGTTTGTTACAAATACAAAGCGATTATCAACAGGAATAGAAAAAGGAATCGCCAATTCCATTTTGATCAAGGTTAACCAGATCGGGACCCTGACCGAAACATTCGAAGCGGTTGAAATGGCCAAGCGGGCTGGATATACCGCCATCGTAAGCCACCGCTCAGGCGAGACCGAAGACGCCTTTATTGCTGACCTGGTAGTTGGACTGGGCACTGGACAGATCAAAACCGGCTCCATGTGCCGATCTGATCGCTTGGCAAAATATAACCAGTTGTTGCGCATCGAAGAAATACTGGATGAATCAGCAGAATATCCAGGCATGTCAGCCTTTTACAGCATCAATCGCTAAATAAAAAGCCGGTCAATTCACTGACCGGCTTTTTTCATCCCTTTTCCAGGGTTTTGTGAATCAATTCTTCAAGCTCATTGTAGTCAAATGGCTTGTACATTACCTCATAGGCGATATCAAAATCAGGACGAAGAAAACCACTGGTAACGATAACAGGAATATCACTGCAAAATCTTTGCAAAAACTTGATCCAGTAATCACCGCCAAGAATGTTCATCCGGTAATCGGTTACAATAATATCGATGTCTGTTCGGTCCAGCAGCAGCTTCAAAGCCCCTACCCCATCAGAAGCCGGCAAGACTTCATGGCCATTACGCACGAGAAAATCCCGCATGGTAAGCCTGATAGCGTCCTCATCTTCGACTATCAATATCTTGTAATTACCCAACTAAACCACCTCTCGCGGCCGTCTGAAAGCCCTGTTACGCTGTTGTACCAAAGAAGCCAGCAAAGCAGGCAAATCATCCAAACGCTTTTCCTTCGTAATTATACCATCACAACCGGCAGCACGCAACGAATCACTTCGCTCCTGATCATCTGAAACAACCGAGGCGATGATAATCGGATCATTGGATGATGATTCATTGCGTATCATGCCGCAAACAGTTTCAGCATCTATTCCGTTGATTTCTGCATCCAGCAAAATAACAGCAGGCGAATGCCTGGCAACCAGATAACCTGCCACAAAATAATTTTCTGCCAGAAAAACGGTATGCTGTGGATACTCCTCATGAAGAAAACTTCTAAGGGATTTCAATTGTTCATCATCCCCTTCTACAACCAAAACGGTATCAAACTGTTGAATCTCACCTACCAGGCTTTGAAGCTGCTCGGGGATCCTCATCCCTCTTGTTTGCAGAAAATCAATCAAATCATCAGCATAAACCCGATACTGACCACCAGGAGTCTGGAAGGCCTTTAGATGGCCCCTTTTTATCCAGTTGATTGCTGTCTGATTGGCAAAGTTTCCACATATCTCAGCAACCTCAAGTGCGCTAAAAACATATGAGCCATCACTCTTTCGCGGCATAGCCACCCCCACCACATTATTTACTTATACCAAGAATTATATCCCTTAATAATAACCAAAAGTGGACTGGAATGCAAAGTTAGCGGCTAATTTCCTCGAAAAATTCCACAATTTTGTCAGCGGGAAAGCCCAGACGGCGCAGCTTGAGGCTGGCAAGTTGATAATCATCGCACTTCAATAGAATTTTGTCAGCTGCTCGCTCCAAGGCCTTTTGCGGCAGCCCGGGATCATCTTGAATTATCTGCTTTACTGATGATTCTGCCGTGCATTGACTTATACCACGCTGCCGCAAGCCAATAATCACCTGCCTGGCACTCTCGCCCTTTTTTTCCATGCGGTTACGGGCCCATGCCAAGGCAAACCTTTCATCGCTCAACAGATTTTTCTGCTGCAAATCCCCAAGCACGGTATCTACGGCATCACGCGGACAACCCTTGGCAAGCAGCTTCTGTTGAAGATGAAACCTGCTCTGTTCCGCCCTGGCCAATGAGGCCATGGCCTTCTGGCGAACATAAATATGCCAGCTTTGCTGCTCCAGTAAACTGCCCTGTATGACCGAAATCACTGCCCCAGGGACATCGCAAGCCTCTTCCCGTAGCAGGGCACTTAGGGCACAAAAAAAGGAACCATCCGACAAGGTGACTTTCTGCCACCCAGCGAAGGTTCCTTTCTGTACATCTACCACAACCGGTAGCTGCAATTCGCTCACATCCCCGATTAGCGCTTGGAGAACTGGAAGCGACGGCGTGCACCACGGCGGCCGTACTTCTTGCGCTCAACCATTCTGGAATCACGAGTAAGAAAACCGTTGGCTCGCAATGAACTTTGATTGTTCTCGTCAGCAAGCACCAAGGCGCGAGCCAAACCATGCAGAATTGCTCCCGCCTGACCGCTCTTGCCGCCGCCAAAAACATTGACATGAATATCAAAGCTGTTCTCGGAATCAGTTACACGCAGTGCCTGACGTACTACGTAGGTCTGCTCACTGGTGTTGAAATAGTCATCCAGCGGCTTGCCGTTTACCACAAACTGGCCATTGCCTTTGCGCAGATATACACGGGCTACCGATGTTTTTCTTCTTCCTGTTCCCTGGGCTATATTTACAGACACGTATTCGCTCCTTACCAATTACATTGTGAGCAGCTCAGGCTGCTGGGCTGCATGCGGGTGCCGACTACCGGCGTATACCTTAACGTTCTTGAACAACTTGCGACCAAGCCTGTTCTTTGGCAACATTCCCTTAATGGCGTGCTCCAATGGAAATTCGGGCTTGCGAACAAGCACTTTTTCCAGGGTTTCTGAATAAATGCCACCCGGAAAGCCGCTGTGCCGGTAGTAAACCTTCTTCTTTTCCTTACCACCGCTAACAGTAATTTTATCAGCATTAATCACCACTACGTAATCACCAACTTCGGTATGCGGTGCAAATTCCGGTTTGTGCTTGCCGCGCAGCAAAACTGCAACTTTTCCGGCAACACGACCGAGGGTCTGGCCCTCAGCATCAATCAGATACCACTTTCGTTCAATATCTGCCGCTTTTTTGAATATAGTCTTCATGATCGTTCCTTTATACCAATCTAATCCAC
>CAZDYA010000053.1:0-8354 GCA_964509515.1 uncultured Spirochaeta sp. | reverse complement strand
TCAGCCTCAGCCTGATCAGGCAGAATTCCTGATTAGAAACGTCTCTGGCGAGGGGCTATCACGTCAGCTTCAGCAGTGCCAGCCTGGTGATATCCTGGAATTAGGGGCGCCTACCGGGCATTTTGTTATTGACCCTGCAGAGATTGATAACACCACCTTTTTGTTCATTGCCAGCGGAACAGGCATAGCACCATTTCACTCCTTTGTTCAGGCTTATCCGGACCTCAATTACATACTTCTGCACGGAGTTCGTTATCTGAATGAGCGCTATGATATGCAGGATTACATGCCTGAAAGGTATATTTCCTGTGTTTCCCGTCAGCCAGGCGGGGATTTTCACGGAAGGGTAACCGATTATATTGAGCAGCTTGATGTTCCCCCGACCCATAAGGTTTATTTGTGCGGCAATCAGCAGATGATTTACGATGTTTATTATCATTTGATTTCCAGGGATCATCCGGAAGATGCCTTTGCATCCGAGGTGTACTTTTAGCCCTGGAATTATTATATTTATTGTATGAAGCCCGGAGAATGGTATAAGGAATTCGGCGGGCGGGGCAAGACTGCGTACTATCATTTGCTAAAGGTGCAGGATGATAAAGTTTACGTAGAAGAATATGTGTATCATCCAGTGCTGCAGCGAGTCCTCGCTACCGACCAACGCGCTATGTCGTCAAAGGCCTGGATGGAACGTGAAGTACAAAACTATGTGCATACTGTTCCCAAGGAACAGGTGCCTTTTTTGATTTCTGTCTGATCAAAGGAGATTAACGACATGGGGCATTCTGTAATTATTATAGGCTCAGGGCCTGCCGCCCATACGGCTGCTATCTATGCAGCGCGTGCTGAACTTAAACCCTTATTGTTCGAGGGGTTTATGGCTGCCGGGGTAGCTGCCGGAGGGCAGTTGACTACCACTACCGAAATAGAGAATTTTCCTGGTTTTCCCGAAGGGATCAGTGGTCCCTTATTAATGGATAACATGCGGCAGCAATCGCTGCGTTTTGGTACCGAGATAAAAACCGAGACGGTTTCTTCTGTTGATTTTTCGGTGCGCCCATTCCTGGTTAAGGCGGACAGCGGTGAATATAACGCTGATGTTGTGATTGTAGCCACCGGGGCGACGGCCAGAAGGATGTTTTTACCGGGGGAAGACAGGCTTTGGCAACGTGGTATATCAGCTTGTGCAGTTTGTGACGGGGCCTTGCCGGTCTTTCGCAATCAGCCCCTGGTTGTGATCGGCGGTGGTGATAGCGCTGTCGAGGAAGCCTTGTTCCTTACCAAATACGGCAGCTCCGTAACCATGCTGGTTCGCCGCGATGAGCTGCGTGCCAGCAAGGCCATGCAAACTCGGGTTTTGGATAATCCGGCAGTTACCATCATGTGGAATACCGAGGCCCAGGAGGTTCTGGGTGAAAAAGCGCTGGAACAAATCAGGGTAAAAAACAATAAGACCGGAGAAGAAACCATGTTGCCTGCCAAGGGACTTTTCTATGCTATCGGACATGAGCCGAACACCAGTTTCCTTGGCGATCAGCTAGAGAAAGATGAAACCGGCTATCTGATTACCCAAAAGGGAACATCATTGACCAATGTTCCAGGGGTTTTCGCTTGTGGTGATGTTCAGGACTCACGTTATCGGCAGGCAATTACTGCAGCTGCTTCCGGGTGTATGGCCGCCCTTGACGCCGAGAAGTATCTGGCATCGCTTGAGTGATGATTGCTGCCTATGCCTGCACCTGATCACGCCCTGAGTCCTTGGCGACGTACAGGGCTTGATCGGCTTTCTGTATTATCTCGTCCCATGAATCGGCGCTGCTTTTACATGCAACCCCAAGCGAGAGGGTTATCCCGCGGTCCGGCAGGTTCCAGTCGATGTCATGCATGGCCGCCCGGATTTTTTCGGCAGTAACAAGGCCGCCTTCCAGGCCGGTTTCCGGCAGGGCCGCCAGGAATTCTTCGCCTCCCCAGCGTATCAGGATGTCCTGACTGCGTAGGGTATCGGTTAATAACTTGGAAACAGTTTTTAGGATCCTGTCGCCCTCTTCGTGGCCAAAATCATCGTTGACCAGCTTAAAGTGATCAATATCCATTAGTATTACAGCCGTGCAGTGTTTGCTGCGTTTGCTGCGCTCTTCTTCGTATTCAAGGTAATCCCAGCCCTTGCGGCGATTGAGCAAGCCGGTCAGGGGGTCGGTACTGGCCCATTCCGATAAGGCCTTGTTGGCCTCTTCCAGTTCGTGCTGCTTCTGGTTTAGCTCTTCTTCGGTCTTCATGGCCTTCATGATTTGCAGGTTCAACTCGTTGGAAAAGTCTTCCATCCGGCGCAGGGCATCGCGCAGCTGTAACTGTGCGCGGACACGGTGAATCAATTCCTGAGAAAAGAAAGGTTTGCTGATATAGTCCACAGCGCCTTCCTTGAAACCGCGGATCAAGGTCTCCTTGTCCGTTTTTGCTGTTAGAAAAATAACAGGGATCTGCTTGTAAGCTGGCAGTTGCTTAATCTGGCGGCACAGTTCGATGCCGTCTACCTCCGGCATCATGATATCCAGCAGAAACAGGTCAATATCCAGGTTTTTTATTCGCTCCAATGCCTCCTGTGCCGAGGTAGCATAGCTGATTGTAAGATCATCTGCCTTCAGGATACTGGCGGCAATCTGTATGTTCTCTGGTTGATCGTCGACAATAAGCAGGGAAAAACCCTTGTTATTATTTTCCATTAGCTAACTCCAATATGCTTTTGGCAAAGATATCCACTTGCTGCCAGGCACTGTGCATGCCGATAATGTTCCATTCCTGGGCGGCTTGTGCAAGGGCTTGCAATAATTTTTTTGCTGGTTCGGGGGTGTCTTGCAAATTGCATTGGTCTGTTGCCCAGTCGCTGATTTCCTGTGGAACGTTGCGGGCCCGCAATTGTACTGTTTGGGTCAGGCAGATTCGCGCCCATTGTTCTGCGGCGCTGGCATTTGTATCCAGAATGCCTGCAATTACTTCCGGGCTTGTTATTTGCTCTGTCTGATTCAATTTATCCGGGTGGATCCTCACCGGGGCTTCTTGTTTGGAAGCCTGGTTCGTTATTTCGTCATAATTGACTTGATACTGGACCTTTTGAAAAACGGCGGAAAAAGTAGAGCCCTTTTGGAGGTGGCTTTCGACTTTAAGTGTGCCTCCCATTTCCTGGGCCAGTCTCATGGCGATGGTTAATCCCAAGCCGGTTCCAGCGAATTGTCGACTTTCACCGTCATCTATCTGATAAAAGGCGCGAAAGATTGATTTATGCTTTTCTTGCGGGATGCCAATCCCGGTATCGACAACGTTGATTATCAGGCTTCCTGTTTTTTCGTTCTGGTTCTTTTCTTTCCAAATAATGCTCAAGGAGACAGAGCCCTGTGATGTAAATTTGATAGCGTTGCTTGTCAGATGGGTGACAATCTGCCTGAGCCGCATGGGATCAATCAACATGCGGGGAGGAGAGTCTGGTTCAATAGAAAGCTTGAATTCCAGACCAATTTCTTTGGCATCGTGCTCAAATTGCCTTGCAATATCGCGTATTAAATCCGCTGTATCGATATATTCCGGCTTCAGGTTCATCACGCCGGCTTCCAGGCTGGATAGTTCCAGAATGTCGGTGACCAACTCGTTAAGCTGTGACCCTTTTTGTTCTATCAGTTCTATCCATCGCAAGGTCTCCTGTTCCTTACTGGCCTCGTGGATAAGTCGGGCGGCACCAAGAATGCTGTTTAGAGGGGTGCGTATTTCATGGCTCATATTGGACAAAAAAGTGCCTTTGGCGCGGTCGGCTTCCTCGGCGGCGGCCTTGGCACTCCGCAAGGATTCTTCTGCAGCCTTTTTGGCAGTGGCGTCAACCTGTATGGCAACATAGCCTTCGACCTGCATATCACGGTTTAACAGTGGCGATATGGTCTGTTCGGCGGTATAAATATCACCGTTCTTTTTACGGTTAATTATCTCCTCTCGCCAGGTAACCCCGCTGGAAATCGTCTGCCAAAGCCGGGAATAATGCTCTTCGCCCATCATCCCCGATTTAAGCAGGTTGGTTCGCTGTCCAGTGGCCTCTTCTCGTGTATAACCAGTCAGCTTTGTAAAGGCTGGGTTAATGTAGCGAATGACTCCTTCGGCATCGGCAATGCAGATTGCATGACCGGCGTATTCAACGGCCATTAGCAGGGCGCGGTTATGTTTTTCGGCCTTCTGCCTTCTTCTGATATTGAAAACCAGGACCAGCAGCATCGAAAGCAGGATGGCTATTATGATAAGGGCTGCTATCAGATAATTTCGGTAGGCCGCAAAGCTGTCAGGCTGATTGATCAGGATGGTATCAGCTGGAAATTTGCTGGAAGGCACATTCAAGTCTCTGGCTACCTGGCAGTCGGCATAGGGCATTAAAAGATCTTTATCAACGATGGGAATTTCAGACGGATTGGTATTGTTTAACAGTATCTCCAGGATCAGTTGACCCGCAAGTATTCCCTGCTGCTTGCCAGCCAGCATATAACCTCCAAGCACTCCGGTTCCAAGAGCGTCTTCCCAGGCGGTGTAGATATGTCTGGGCCCAGCCTCCTGCAGCAGGGCAACCGATTCTTTCAGCGATAAATCAGGCCCATCAAGGAGTTTGAATAATCCAAGATAAAGGATGGGGGCACCGGGATATTGGTTCAGGGCTTCTTTCAGTTCAGTAGCAGAAGGATCAATGACATAGATCGGCTTCGCCGCCCAGCTATATTTGTCCAATGCCTGTTGAATTTGTTGTTGGAACACCTGCAAGGCTGGGCGGCTTTGACCGATGATCAGCAGGGCATCCTGTTTTGGATGAATATTCTTCATTATGTCGATGGTGCCGGACAAGTCGACAATCTCTTGCACACCGGTATGGGGGTATTCGGTTCTTGAAAATTCCGGCAGAAGGGTGTCAACACCGGCAAATACCATGGGGGTATTCGGAAAAAAGCCTTTGCCGTAGCGGTAGTACCACAGGTAGGCATCTTCATCGGTGACAACAACAATGTCGGGTTGTTGGTGGCGGTATTTCTGCTGGATCAGGGCATTGAATTCCTTCTCAATTATTTCAGGATTAATTCTCTTGGTGTCCATAAACTCGTGGTAGGTAATGGCGTTCGGTATTTCCTGCCTGACGGTTCCCAGCATTCCGCTGATGATTCGTTGGGTCCAAACATAGCCGGGATGATAGGAATGAATGTTTAATATTTGCGGATGGTATATATCAGTTTCCGCCGTTTCTGCATCAGGAAAGACCAAAACTGCTCCGGCACACAATAACAGTAAAACCAGTGCCAAAACGGGTATTTTTTTTGTCCTGTTAGTCAAGATCGCCATTGATATAACATAATTCCGCCGGCACCAATATGCAAGTTAAAGAAAGGTTCTGAATACCGGATTATCACTTTCATCCCGAAAGTCATAGCCTGTTTCACGTATTCGGCTTTGGAAATCCTCCTTCTCAGTTGGCAGAAGCTGGAAACCGCATAAAACCTGTCCATAGGCGGCTCCATGATTCCGGTAATGGAAAAGTGATATATTCCAGCGCTGGCCCAGGGTCTTTAGAAATGATAGCAGGGCGCCCGGCCGTTCTGGAAAGGTAAAGCTGTATAGCACCTCGTCCATCGAAAGTGATGATTTCCCGCCCACCATGTGCCGGATGTGGGTTTTTGCAATGCTGTTTTCGGTCAAATCAAGGACCTCATATTTCTTCTTGCATAGGGAGTTGATCAGCTGGTCCTTTTCCAAGCTACTGCTGATTTGCAGGCCGACAAAGATATTCGCCTTTTCGCTGGTATCATAGCGGTAATTGAACTCAGTAACACTACGGCTTCCCAGGCTCTTGCAAAATTGAAGGAAGGACCCCGGCTTTTCCGGGATGGTAACGGCCAGCAGGGCTTCCCGCTGTTCACCGACCTCGGCCTGTTCAGCGACATATCGCAGACGGTCAAAATTCATGTTTGCACCGCTGGCAACAACGGCAAAGGTCAGCCCCTTCGCGCCACTGCGGCGGATATATTTTTGTACACCTGCCAGGGCAAGCGCACCGGCCGGTTCGGTTATCGATCGGGTGTCATCAAACATATCCTTGACCCCGCCGCATATTTCGTCCGCACTTACGGTTATTACCTGGTCAACGCAGCTGCGGCAGATCTCCCAGGGCAATTCGCCGACCTGGGCTACGGCTACACCATCGGCAAAGATGCCAACCTCGTCCAGTTTCACCCGTTTGTCGGCTTGCAGGGCGGCCGCCAGGCTAGCGGATTCCTCGAATTCAACACCAATGACCAGTATTTTGGGACGCAGGTATTTGATATAAGCTGCCATCCCGGCAATCAGGCCGCCGCCGCCGACTGGGACAAAGACGGCATCGATTGATTCACCGCATTGGTGCAGCAGCTCTCTGGCGATGGTGCCTTGGCCGGCAATTACCCACGGGTCGTCATAGGGATGGATGTAGGTCAAGCCTTCCTGTTGCATCTTTTCTCGCGAGAAGGCCGCCGCTTCATCGAAATTATCACCGTGAAGAATTATTTTGACATGCTTGCCGCCGTGTTTTTTTACGGCGGCAACCTTGATCTCGGGGGTAGTGCATGGCATTACTATTGTGGCCGGGATACCCAGCAGTCTGGCTGCCAGCGCCGTTCCCTGAGCGTGATTACCTGCCGAGGCACATATAACACCTTGAGAGCTTTCCCCTGGCAATAGATTGGCCATGCGGTTATAGGCCCCTCTAATTTTAAAAGAGAATACCGGCTGCAGGTCTTCTCGTTTGATTAGAATTCGACACCCGGTACGCTCTGATAGATTTGGTGCGTATTCCAGTGGTGTCTCGATGGCGGCCTCGTACACCCTGGCGTTCAGGATTTTCTTAACATATCTTTCAAGTTGGTTGTGGTCTATTGGTTGCATCGTTGTCCTCGCAGACATATCCTTTTGAAGCCAGATTACAGGATTGACAGTACAGGTGCAATGCGAATACCATTAGTACAATAAAATAAGGAGAATTGTATGAGAACAAAATTGTTTGTTTTTGGTTTGCTTGTTAGTGTTTTGCTTGGCGGATTATTGTTGAGTGGCTGTCAGGAAGCAGAAACTGCAAGACCTGAAAAGATTGTAATTGCTACTGACGCCACCTGGCCGCCGATGGAATATGTAGATGAAAGCCGCGGAATCGTTGGCTTCGATATTGATTTGATCAAGGCTGTAGCCGAAGCCGCAGATTTCGAGGTTGAGGTTCGTAACACTGCCTGGGACGGTATTTTTGCCGGTCTTTTGAATGGCGACTATGATGCAGTAATCAGCTCGGTAACCATTACCGAGGATCGTCAGCGCACCATGGATTTTTCTATTCCGTACATCAATGCCGGTCAGGTCTTGATTGTTCGAACAGAGACCGAAGGGGTTGAAAAACTGGCCGATCTGGATGGTGAGTCCGTTGGTGCCCAGATTGGTACTACTGGTTTCTTTGAGATTCAGAATACCCCGGGCCTGACAGCGCTTAGCTATGACGAAATTGGTTTGGCAGTAGAGGACCTGGCTAGCGGGCGGATCGCCGGCGTAGTTGCCGATGCGCCTATTGCCGCTGATTACGTATTGCAGAACGATAACTATCAGGACCGCCTGAAGATTGTTGGCGAGCCCTTCACCGATGAATATTTCGGTATTGCTGTCAACAAGGGAAATGAGCGTGTACTTGCTGTTATCAACGAAGGACTGGAGAAGGTGCTGGCTTCGGATACCATCACCGAGCTTCAGGATAAGTGGTTGCGCTAGGCATGCCTAATCGGAAAAATCAGGAATCAAAGCCGCCGGTCATCGTGCCGGACGGCGCCCTGATACCGGATGAAGGCAGCCGCATCTTAAGCGCATGGAATATTGCCTTTTTTGGTTCTATCGGTGCGCTGTTGCTGTTGCCACTGGTAGGGCCTTCTCAATATCGTGAAATAATTGCCTTTCTGCCGGATGGGATCTTTCGGACCTTTCAGGTTACGGTTATTTCCATAATGCTGGCTCTGGTAATCGGCCTGATCGCCGGGCTTGGCCGCCTGTCCAAGGTGTGGCTGATCAACAGAATCGCCACCATCTATGTCGAGGTAATCCGCGGGATTCCCCTGCTGGTTCAGCTCTTTTATATCTATTTTGCGCTGGGCAAGTTCTTTCAGGTGCCCAGGCTGGTTTCGGCTGTTGTGGCCATGTCTATCTGTTATGGGGCATATCTGGCAGAGATCTTCCGGGCAGGTATCCTGTCAATTCCAAGAGGACAGATGGAAGCCGCCCTGGCTCTTGGACTGTCCCGTGGTCAGGCCATGCGCCGTGTTATCATCCCGCAGACG
>CAZDYA010000052.1:0-8395 GCA_964509515.1 uncultured Spirochaeta sp. | reverse complement strand
GGATATAGCTGCCATCATTTTTCATTGCAAATCGGAACAGGGCTCCGGGGATTTGTTCGGCAATCTTTAGCAGTTCCCTGGCAGTATGGTTTTGGGATTCTTCTTCTGTATGCCTGGTCAATAACAGGCCGACTTCGTGGGCAAAAATCCTGGCCAGCCCAATATCGGAGAACTCTACGCCTGGGGGCATAATGGCAACGAAGTGTCCGATATACTTGCCATCAGTTTGAATCAGGGTAAGAAACTTTTGACCTGTCAGCCGGGTTTCTTCCAGTTGGCGCAACAAGGGGTAATAGGGGTGGTCATGAGGGAATAAGGCAGCCAGGCTTGTGATCACGGGGGATTCATTTTCCAGGAACTGCTTAAGTAGCTTGGGCAGATTCTCTGGAGTACGAATGGCCGGAGTGCCGGCAAAGGTGCTGATGCTGGGCGCCAGGTCATCTGTGGTGGAAACCGCTACGGTAAAAGAGGGGTATTCACTAACGTTTGCAAGATGAAGGGTTGCCACCTCGGCGCCGGTCAGGCTGCGGAATCGTTTGGCAATATCCTGGAAATCCAGCTGCCAGGAGTTGGCATGGCCAAAATCTTCCATCAACTCGAGCAAGGTTCGCTGGCTGGACAAGTTTTCCACGTAGACTGCTAGCCTGTTAGCGCTTAAGTAGCGAAATATTATTCTAAGCCACTTGCCGATTTCAGGGAAATAATTGGAGAAGTCCTGTTCCAGGCCGGGGCGCCAAAAACCTTCTTCCTGGATCTTTGCAGTGATTTGACAATTTTTTAGGGTAGGCAGGTAATCCAGCATTGAAAAATCCTGCGCTATGGGGCTTGGTATTGAAAACAGATCGATAAAGGCGGGGTTGGCGTATTCAAGGGCCAGGCCCTGTGATAATGAACACACTGCTGCGGCCTGGGGTGATATCTCTAGCAAGCTGTCTTTGAATTCCAATGGGTAGCCTCTATGTCCACTATAATTTATGGGAAGTTTGAATGCAATTAATCAAAAAACCGTTTAGAATAATTAATACATTACTGTACTACAGGAGATTTGCATGGATCAGTTTGATCAGTTGCCGGAAAAAATTCAACGCCACCTGGCGACAATTACATCTACCAGCGGATTGGAAAAAGAGCCTGATGCCCTCGAAAGGATTACCAAGAACTGGCTCGAAAAGCGCCGCTTGTACCAGGAACAGGCGGAAGCTTTGGATATGGTTGATCTTGAACATTTCTCGGCTGACGACCCCAGGGCAGTGATGGTGCTTACTTATTCAGGCTCGCTTATCGGCCTGGAGGCAGCGGGAAAAGATGGGCGGCGTTTTGAGTATGCCAGTATCAAGCTGCGGCATGATGTGCCGGATTTACTGTCCGCCAGAAATGTCGAGCTGACCTCGCCGATTGCGGTTGATCACCGGGCCTCGTTTCAAGGTTCGCCGGTTGCCCAAACCTCCGAGGTTTATTGTGTAACCAGCTTTGACGGTACCGTTCCCATCGAAGAACAAAGCCGCCGTCTGCGTGAGGCCATGCTCTTTCTGACTAACGGGTTTGCCAAGATAAACCGCACGCTGACCCAGATTTCTTCCGAGTTGGACCACTTTACCATGCATAACATCGTGCAATATATCGGGCGGCGTTGTGAGTTGACACAGGCGCAAATAAGGGAAGTGCTTGATACATACTTGTCAATGGTTGAGGCCGGGATGATGATGGGCGAGCGTGTCCCGATGGGGCGGCTTGGCCGACTGTATCTGAAAGCCAAGCCGGCGCGCAAGGCCAGGATGGGCCGAAACCCTGCTACCGGCGAAGAGATAATGATAGCCGCCAAGCCGGAAGTAATGACACCCCGGTTTTCTTTTTCCAGCCGGGTAAAGGATCGCGCCGAGCGGGTTCCCGTCGAGAGCGAAGAGGAATAGACAACGCGGATGACAGATTCAAAAAGATATGTGGTCTCTTTGCTGGTGTTGGCCGGGGCCATGTTTGCCGGGGTCAGCGCCAGCGAGGCATATAATTTACTTCCAAAACACTTTTCACTCGTGGGAATAAATCCGGTTGTCACCGGTTTTATTATGAGCTTTACAGGGGCAGGCTCGCTGATGGTGTTGCCCTTTCTTGCCGCGGTTGTCGATCGCTTTCGGGCCAAGACCATTCTGGCGGTGGCCGCGATCACGGGAATAATTGTGCCGCTGGTATATTTCCTGCCGCTGGATGTTGTGCGGGTGTATGCCATTCCGCGGGCCTTTCAGGGGGCCCTGTTCGCCGTGATGATGGTCAGCTACAACGCCGTACTGGGCAGGGTCTTGCCGGAAGGCCGCCGTTCACGCGGTATCGGCATGTTTGGGCTGATGGGGCAGGCCGGCGGATTGGTAGCCTTGGCAGTCGGAGAGCTGGTGCTGGACTCCGGCGGGCTTTCCAGCCTGTACGTATTCTCTTTGTTGCTGTTTGGCTTGATGCTGATCTGCGCTTTTCTGTTGCCCGAGGCCCGCCCTGAAGGGCATTCACAGAAGCCGCAATGGAGTGATTTCCGCCGGTACTTGTGGAAGCGGTCAATGTTCCTGCCGCTGTTCTGGGTTTTCTCGCTTGGCAGTGGTTTCGGAACCATTCTAGCATTCATGCCCGATTTGGTGCTGGAGCGCGGCATTGGGGTGGTGCGGCCGTTTTACCTGGCTTATCCCGCAGCTGTAGCTACCGTGCGGCTCGGTTTTGGTCATCTTTTTGACCGTCACTCCTTGCCAAGGGTCGTGCTGCTGCCGCTGGCCATGCTGCCGGCTTGCATGATCTTTATCTGGCAGGCTGATAGTTGGCTTTTGCTGGCAGCAGCCGGGGCGGCCTATGGTATCGCTCATGGGGTATTGTTTCCGGCGCTGATGGGATACCTCATGGATAATTCGCCGCCGCATTTTCGCGGACGTATGTCGCTGGTTTTCAATATGTGTTTTAGCGGCGGCATATTCGGGGCGGCGAACATTGGCGGCCTGTTCGTCGACGGGTCGGTTCAGCCGGTGTTTTTCTGGATGGCGCTGTATACGGCGGCGGGACTATTCCTGCTGGCCGGGCGGCAAGTCGCCCGGCTATTGAAGGCTTAGAACCTGGCCTGCATTCCCAGGGTAAAGGCAACAGGAACTTGATCATCTTCATCGCTGGCGGCAGTCCCGGTGCCAAAAAATAGCAGGGTTAAGCCTTGAAAGATGTTCCAGGTGGCGCCCGCTGTTATGGCCGTTGACTCATCATCCGGAACGATGACACTTCTTGCTATTACAGAAACGGTTCTGATCGGTGACCAGACCAGCTCTGGGTAAAGCACAAGTTCCTCGGTTTCCTCTGGTGGAACCATGGCCTCAAAGCGCGCGTTTAGGCTTTGTTCATAGCCTATGCGAAAGCTGCGGAAGATGCCGGCACTGATTAGCAGGTCGGACTCAATATCGGCGTCGGATTCCGGCTCCAGACTGAGCCTGCCGGCCCCGTACAGGTCCGCCCCCAGGGCAGTACCCTGAATCGCCATTCCGATCAGGTGCAGGCCTTCTTCGGCAGGGGTGCTCCCGTCATACAAATAGCTGCCTTCCAGGCTGAGGGGGCCAAGGCTGGCATGCAGCCGTCCGCCGGCGCGGCCATCCTCGGCCAGCGGCAGCGCCGGACTAGCCTGCAGCGAAGGCAGTTGCGGCAGCTGTGGCAGCTGTGGCAGCAAGGCGGCTTCCAGATAGGCCAGCTTGCCAAGCGGAAAGTATAAAGAGGCCATCCAGGCGGTCTCGTCGCGCACATCCTGGCTCTGGGTCAGGTCGGCGGTATCCCGGCCGTCGGCACCAAAAATCAGGTCGCCGGCGTTAAGATAGCTCCCCAGTCCCCAGCTAAGACGGTCTTTGCCGGTGCCAAGTCGCAGTGCCCAGGTCTGCGAGAAGGGGATGCGTGCCCGCAGATAGGCGCGGTGAACATCAATCAGCGGAATCACGGCGCCTGTCTGGGCGTCCCCCAGCAGGCCGATGCGCAGCTGCACCCGGCCCTGCATTGACGGCGAGGGTGCAGAACGAAAGTCCAGGCTGGCCTGACTGGAGCCTGCCAGACGCAAGGGGAATTCCTCATCAGTTTGCTCATCCTCTTCGATGGTTTGCACTAGCAAGCCATTTAGAATATCCACACCAACGCTTGTTTGGGCGACGGCTGCCTGCGCAATAAAAAGTAGCAGGCCGCAGAAGGCGGCCTTGCGGGCCGCCAGACAGAGACAGGACTTGATTACCATGTCAGGCGGTCCAGCGAAAAGGTATCGGACGGCAGCTCAACATCCAGCTCGGCATTCTCAATGATCATCTCGGTGCCGCTTGAACGTCTGGTTTCATCCTTGATGCTGATGCGGGTCGGAAAATGGTAGCCAGCAATACGGCTGGTCTCCATTACCTCGGTGGTTTTCAGCAAGCGCCCGCTGCGTGCGTACTGTTCGCTTTTGCGGACCACAAAATCCTGGGTGTCGACCCAGTAGATTTGCTTGGGGTAGGCAACGTTGGCTTCCTTGGCATTCAGTTCGATCTTATGACAGCTTGAATCCCCGATTGTCTCCTGGCCAAGTAGCTCAAAGGTATAGGTGTCTGCCAGGCCGCGGCCGCCTGTCATGTCCTCGTATGAGACATCCGAGCCCAGCAGGCTATCGCGCAAGGCCGCGCCCTGCAAACGAATTGTCTCACGGGCATCAGGGAAGTAAAGATAAAGACTGTTATCGCGGCGCAGGATTTTTTGGCCCTGCTCCATGGTAGAGGTGAATTCGACCAGAAAAAGCTCAGAGCCCTGGGACCACGCGGTGTATGAGCTGCTGCGTTCGCCAAAGCGGTCGCGTATTATCATGCGGCCGGATATTATGCTGGTGCTTTGGGTCTGGTTGGCCTCCATCCTGGCGATGATTTCGTTGGCGTCCAGGCCATGTGCAGTGGCAGGCAGGCAAAGTGAAAAGCACATCCCCGCGCCAAAGATAACAAGCGCCAGGTGAATACTGATCCTGTTAAACGGTGTTTTGTATGAATGTTTTTGTTGCATGGCAACCCCCTTGAATTTGATGTTGACTGATGCCAATTACTCGGCTCTAAGGGCTTCGACCGGCTTAAGCTTGGCAGCCCCTCTGGCGGATGGCCATGTGGTCGCCATGGTAACGATCCAGGCAAAGAAGAAGACAAAGACTGTGGAGCGTAGATTGAGTGCGGGATAGAATACCGAGGAAATCCCCATGTCGACCATGTCCATAGATGCTCCAAAGTCAATGCCCAGGATGCTGGTAGGCAGGGTGACTGCTGCCCCCAATAGGACACCGATGGCCGCCCCGGCAAAGCCCAGCATGCAGGCTTCGGCAAAGAATAAACGAACGATCTCCTTGCTGCTCATTCCCAGCGCTGCCAATGTTCCAATTTCCTTGGTGCGTTCATGTACTACCATCATGGTGGTGCTGATAACCACGGTCGCGGCCAACAGAAAGAAAATAAGGGCAATGAATTGATAAACAATGCCGGCAAATTGCAGGTATGAGTAGCCGGCACTGATCTTGGTCCATGATTCAGCGTGCAGTTTTTCCACGCCGGCTTCGATCATGGCCTCGTTTATTTGTGCGGCCGTATCCACTGGATTGCCGCTAATGGTCTTAACCAATACCTCACTGGCTTCGTTGTCCATGCGCATGTAGCCCGCCGCGGTAGAGAGGGGAATGATCCAGGAGCGTTGGTTCAGCACCGCAACCGGGAAAGCTAGTATGCCTACGATATCAACCGTAAAGGCGTTTGCGCTGCGGTACTTGGTTTGGGTAAGAAAGGTTACGCTATCGCCAATTCCAACCCCCAGGTCGCGAGCCAAAGCCACTCCGATGGCAGCTTCGCGGCTTCTTTCGGCTGGCAATCGTCCTTCCGACAGAATTTTCGACATATCCTGGAATTCCTGTTCCCTTGCCAGATCAAGCCCCAGGCCCATAGTGGCGTATTGCTGGCTACCCTTGAATACCACTCCGGGTATTCTGATCCTGGGGCTGATGGCCTTTACCTCCTGGTTGGAGTCAAGAATTTCAACGAGCCTGTCCAGCTGCTCTACGGTGTATTGTACTGGATACAGATATTCGTAGCGGTCATATTCCGTATTCCTGATGCGCACCTGTCCTGTTTCATAATTCCATGCATTGCTGCGGATGTCAGCCTTGATTCCCTCCAGCAGCGAAAAAAGAAAGGTTATGGTGAGCGCCGCAATGCTGATGGCAAGGATGGAAAAGATGCTTCGACGTTTGTTTCGAAAGATATTCCTGAATGCTAGTTTTATTGTATTCATTGTTATAGCTCCTTTTGCCGCCGCTCTACACATGCCGCAGGCATTCGGTTACGGTCTTTTTTAGAATTTTCCTGGTAGGCAAATAGGCGACAAGGCCAGACACCAGCACTGCAAAAACGGCGATATTGGCCATTACCGGAAACTCCCACACCCCGTAGAGCACGCCCTCTATGCGGTAACCTGTATCGATTTTGTCTAACAGAAAGCTGTAGTCTATGCCGTAGGTAGTAAGCAGCCAGACAAATATGGTGCTTAGTACCAAACCTCCCAGGGCACCGATCAGGCCGATGCCGGCTCCTTCAAGCATGAAAATCTGCCTGATTTCCGAGTTGCGAAAACCAAGGGCCCGCAAGGTCCCGATTTCTTTTTGGCGTTCGAGCACCGACATCAGCATGGTGTTGGAAATACCAACTAGAGCGATGATGGATAGCAGAAACAGGAACATGCTGGTAAACGAATCCTTGATATCAGTCATTTCGTTGATAGCATAGTTCATCTCCTGGAAGCTCAGCAGGCGCAGTTCATCATTGCGGCCGGAATCCAGCAACACGGATTCAACATCACCCAGGTCGGCGGTGCCGGCGGAAAATTCCGGCAGCTTCACGTAAACCGAGCTGGCTGCGCCCAGCAGTTCCAGGTATTCATTGGCGGCCGACTGGGGCATGTATATGGTATGCCGGTCAACCTGGGGATTGAAGGTTTCAAATATGCCGACGATCCTCATGTCGATCAGCTGCCGGAAGCCGTTCCTTGTTCTGGTGCTAATGCTGACATGGTAGCCGGGCTTGGCCCCGATGCGGTCAGCCAGCCATTTTCCTATAATGATCTCATCGCCTGCTTGCAGCCAGCGCCCATCAATCATCATTTCCTGCAAGCGGAACACCTGGCTGTCGGTGTCTGGATTGATTGCAGTGAAGGTCATTGGCAAGGAACCGTCCTCTGGAAATGGGTCGTATTGAATTATCATTTCGCCGCGAAAGCTGGTTCTGGTGGTCGCTTCTATGCCGGCTTCTTTGAGCTGTGATTGCAAGGTGCCTGCATCGTCGATTATCGGATTCAGTGGCAGACTTTGGTGATCCTCCCAGTAGCCATCGGCAACGATGCGGGCGCTGGCGAATTCGAACTCCTTCAGGTTTCGATCGGATTCACCCATAAAGCCGTTCATCAGAGATGACATGGCCACATACAGTGCAACCCCGACAGAAACAGCGATGGCGGTAATTATTGTTCTACGGCGATGCCGGGCCAGGTTTCTGGCCGCCAGGGCAACATATTGCAGGCGGTTACCGTTACGCATTGTCGCCTCCCTTTTTGCCCTTGTTCATGCTGTCGCTAATTATTTTTCCGTCGTGCAGGTTGCACAGGCGATCGGCAAAGTCCATTACCATTGGGTCGTGGGTTGAAAACAGAAAGGTAGTGCCCCGGGATTCATTGATTTGTTTCATTATTTTGAGTACTGATTCCCCTGTTTCGGAATCCAGATTGGCGGTGGGCTCATCCGCAAGTACTATCAGGGGCTTCTTGATCAGGGCCCGCGCAATGGCCACCCGCTGCTGCTGGCCTCCGCTCAGTTTGGCCGGCCGGCGGTGTTCCATTCCCTGCAAGCCGACGTCACTTAGCAGCTGCATGGTTTCCTGTCGGATCTGATCTTTTGGCAGATTAAGCAGCGACATGACCATTGCGACGTTTTCATAGGCCGATAAAACCGGTATCAGGTTGAAGGTCTGAAAAATGAAACCGATGTTGGCTCTTCGCAGCGCGACTAATTCCGAGGCGCTCATGCTGGAGACTGTCTTATCCTGAATGATGATTTCGCCGGCATCGATATCATCGATACAGCCAATCAGGTTGAGCAGGGTGCTCTTGCCGGAGCCGGACGGGCCGGCAATCGACAGAAATTCACCCTGTTTGATTTCCATGTCTATACCTCGCAGGGCATGTACGCGGGTGTCGCCATCGACATAGGTTTTATGCAGGTTGCTGATTTTGATCATGATAGATTCTCCTTTGACTCCATGTTATTTTTTTGCAGGGCTATCATGCCCAGGGGGTTGCCAAGATTCATTTGTTCAGTGGCAGAAGAAGGGACCAGCACCAGTGATCCCTTGCTCTGACG
>CAZDYA010000051.1:0-8413 GCA_964509515.1 uncultured Spirochaeta sp. | reverse complement strand
ATCACATATCGTTTACGTCTCCATTCCAGAGGATTGGAACCAACCTATAGGTGATTTTTTGCTGGACCCCAGCATACTGTTGCCGGTCGAAACAAGCGGGGATGAACCGGCCTGGGATATCGAAAACATTACCTGGGAAGCGATTATCTCCGGCATGCTAAAAATCCTGGCCTATGATGCCGAACACAAGGATAGCGAGTATTTCCGCTCGCTAGTATTGGCGGTCAAACCCGAATTACCAGCCCAGCTTTCCGAAACAGGGGTAATCAAAGCCCGCAATCGTGATCTGGCCATTGCCGAAGAGATTTTTCGCGCACTGAAAGGCCTGGAGCCAGCCGTGCCATCACACACAATGAACCTGGCCCTGGTATGCGAGCAACGGGCCGACGCCTTTGCAGCTATCGAGAACAGCACCCTGCAGGATGAATACACCAAGAGCGCCTTCTCGGAATACTTTGATTTGTTTCAGATGGATGAGGTGCCCTTGATCGCCCACATCAACGCCGGCTTCTTCTATGCCCGGCACTATGATTTTGACCGCGCCCTGCACCACCTGCATACGTATATTACCGAAAGCGATGATGAGCAATTAATAGACAAGGCTGCCAAACTGGCCACTACCATCGAAGCCCAAAATCTGCAGGACAACCGTTTTTCGCAGGCCTATCAGTATATCAACATGGGGAACGAAGAACAGGGCATAGAGGCCGCTCGCGAATTCATTAAAACCAACCCGTCAGTCTGGAACGCCTGGTTCCTGCTTGGCTGGGGCTTGCGCAGAATTCACCGCTACGCCGAGGCTGCGGAAGCCTTTGAGAAATCCGCCGACCTGAACGATGAACAGCCTGATACCTTCAACGAATTGGCCATCTGTTACATGGAAATTGATGAAATGGGAAAAGCCCACAAGGCACTGCAAAAGGCCCTGAGCCTGGAGCCGGAAAACACCAAGATAATTTCCAACATGGGGATACTGGCCCTAAAAACCGGCCAAAACGATCACGCCAGGGGGTTTTTCGAAACCGTTTTGGATTACGATCCCGATGATGCTATCGCTGCCGCCTATCTTGAACACCTGAAAAAATAATTTTCATTTTTTGAAAAATTAAATTCAAGCTTCTAACACCCCATGCCGATGATAATTGATAGGGCGAGGTCCTGTTTTTTCGCCGTCGGCGATCAGACTCTTCTTCCCCTATTCTAAATGTCGGTGATTTTTTTTCACCACTTTAGAAAAATCGGTAACGTGGCCACGATACCAAAAAAAAGGTGGGCAAGGATGCCCGCAAGAATGATTCAAGGAGGATCACAATGATTATCAATCACAACATGAGCGCAGTGTTTGCCAGCCGACAGCTGGGTCAAAACGAAAAAAGCGTAACCGGTAGCATGGAAAAGCTAAGCTCCGGTCTGCGAATCAACCGCGCAGGTGATGATGCTTCCGGTTTGGCAGTATCAGAAAAACTGCGATCACAGATTCGCGGCTTGAAGCAAGCTTCTACCAACGCAACCAATGGTATTTCTTTTATCCAGACCACAGAAGGATATCTGCAGCAGTCTCAGGACATCATGCAGAGAATCCGTGAGCTGGCAGTGCAGTCTTCAAACGGTATTTACACCAACGAAGACCGCATGCAGATTCAGGTTGAAGTATCACAGCTGGTAAGCGAAGTAAATCGTATTGCATCACACGCCCAGTTCAACGGCATGAACATGCTGACTGGCCGTTTTGCAATGGACGAAGGTAACAACGTTGTAACCGCTTCCATGTATTTCCATATCGGAGCTAACATGGACCAGAGGGAACGCGTTTACATCGGCACAATGACAGCTCAGGCTCTGGGCGTATTGAGCATCGATGGCCAGGATCCTATCAGTCTTTCTACTCCTGACCAGGCTAACACTGCTATCGGAACACTGGACGCGGCTCTTGAAAAAATCAGCAAGCAGCGAGCCGACCTTGGCGCATACCAGAACAGACTTGAGTTTGCAACCAAGGGACTTGATGTAGGTGCCGAAAACCTGCAAGCAGCCGAATCACGCATTCGCGATGCCAACATGGCAGAAGAATCAGCTGAGTTCGTAAAGAACCAGATTCTGATGCAGTCAAGCACAGCAATGCTGGCACAAGCTAATGTTCGAACACAGGGAGTATTGCAACTTTTGGGTTAGAGTATTATCCTTAAAGATGTGATATAAGGCGATTTCCGGCTACGGCCGGATATCGCCGGTGTTCTTTGAAAAACACCCTCCAGGTTTTGTATCGGAAACCGGAGAAACCTCCTGATTATCTTTATTGGTAATCAGGCCGGTTTCCCCGGCTCAGTTGTTTTATGCGAGCGCGAAAACGCATAGGGCAGCTTCCGGTACAGGTTGGGCCACGGACGTGCCCAAGACAAACCATCAAGGAGGGTTATATGATTATTAACCACAATGCGAGTGCGGCGTTTGCCAATCGCGAATTAGGCTTCCGCGGAAACCAGATCGCAGGGAACATCGAAAAACTGAGTTCCGGTATGCGAATCAACCGTGGGGCAGATGATGCTTCAGGTTTGGCTGTATCTGAAAAGATGCGAAGCCAGATACGCGGCTTGAATCAGGCAGAACGAAACGTACAGAACGCAGTATCGTTTATTCAAACAACCGAAGGCTACCTGCAGCAGACTCAGGACATCCTTCACAGGGTGCGCGAGTTGTCAGTGCAATCCGCAAACGGCATTTACACCGCAGAAGACCGAATGCAAATTCAGGTCGAAGTATCGCAACTGGTTGACGAAATCAATCGTATTGCCAGCCATGCCCAGTTCAACGGAATGAATATGATGACCGGTGCTTTTGCAGCCGATTCTGTTACTGGTCAGGTCATGCAGTTCCAGCTGGGTGCCAACATGGATCAGTCAGAAAGAGTGTACATTGGTACCATGACTGCCGCATCACTGGGTTTGATGAATGCACAGGGCGAAGACGGAATCATTTCCATCTCGACCCCCGAAAGCGCCAATAACGCAATCGGTGCAGTTGATACAGCTTTGATGGCAGTAAACCGCCAGCGAGCTGATCTGGGTGCATACCAAAACCGTTTTGAAATGGCACAGCAGGGAATTGCTACTGCTTCGGAAAACCTCCAGGCAGCAGAATCTTTGATTCGTGACACAAACATGGCTGACGAAATGGTCGGTTTCATCCGCAACCAGATTTTGACTCAGTCAAACCAGGCGATGCTCGCACAGGCAAATGTTATGCCACAGGGCGTATTGCAGCTTCTGGGTTAACAAGAGCCAATATTCCAGGAGATTTCTGGACGTCATCTTTTGGAATCGGACAGGAGGAGTCGCGCCTCCTTCTGTCTCCTTTTTTGGAGGAAAAAAATGTCTTTCCATATAGAACCGAGATCGGACGCTTACACACATATACCTCACCATGTAAACAACGCAGAACTGCCGGGACGCCGTAGCAGGGAGGCAGTCAGAGCAGCAGTCAGAGAAAGCGCCGCACAGGCCGCTGAAATAAAAAAAACAGATATTGAACCCATTGTTCTGGAGCTCGAAAAAGCTGCCAGCCTGCTCAACCGCAAGCTTAAATTCTCCATAAATCAGGACTTACAGCGAGTCGTTGTCAAGGTAATTGACGCAAATACCGATAAAGTCATTAAAGAACTGCCCCCGGAAGAATTACAGCGGCTTAGCATGAAAATCCGCGATGCAGTGGGGCTCATTATTGACAAGGAGATTTAACCCGCCGTCTTCGGCGGTTAAAGGAACTGCTGATGTCGGATATCGTAATCCCCGGAGTTAGCAACAGATATTTTTCTCAGGAACAGATCGAAGAAATGGTGGAGCTGGAGGCAGCTCCCATTCGTCGTCTGGAGCGTCAAATAGACGAGCAGGAAAAGCAAAAGCAGTCATGGCAGGAGGTGGGTCGCCGCATATCTGCTGTCCAGGGCGCCGCCCGCAACCTCTTCGGCGTCGACAGCCCCTTCCGCAACCGTGTAGCCGAATCCAGCAATGAAACCATTGTCAGTGCAACCGCCAGCCGCAGCGCCCAGGAGGAACGCGCTGACATCATAGTAAAACAGATCGCCTCGCCCGACCGCTTCGGCAGCGACCCCCTGGAAGGCGACATCACCGTTCCCGAAGGCAATTACACCTTTATGGTAGGTGAACGCGAACACAGCCTGCGCTTCCGTGGCGGCGACCTGGAGAGCTTTGCCACTGCCGTCAACCGGCGCATGGGCGAGCACCTGCGCGCCAGAGTGGTCAAGGACACGCCCTCTACCAGTCGTTTTATAATTGAAGCTAGGCAGGAAGGTTCGGCCAACAGCCTGTCTTTTACCGGTGATTCAGAAAAACTTGCCCTGCAACTTGGCATCATCACAGAGAACAAGGGTAGCGAATTCAACATTGCCCTGCCTGAAGGGGCAGAAACATTAACGGTTGCTTCGCAGCAGACCCAGCGCATCAACCTGCCCTCGCAGAATATAAAGCCGGAATTTCGACTGCGAATGGAGATGAAGATTACCAGCCGAGATTATTCCAATGAGCCGGCACCCAGCCCCCCACCAGGCCCGAACCTGCCTGATACCGGTCAGGTTTCACTGAGGGGGATAACCGTCAGGGACGAAGGCCTGGCAGTGGATTTGCCTGATATGGGTCCGCCCCCACCACCGCCGCTGATCGAGGACAATGATATTCTTTATCTGATCGAGGGACAGAGGCCGAACCTTATTGCCTCTGTCGCAGAAAGTGGCGAATTCGAAAGCATTGATGTTCCCCTTTCTGATTATATTTCCAACACCGCCGATTCCCTGGAGATACGCAACCGCAATACCCACAAGGACGTGGCGGTACGAAATATCCAGCTATACGACCCGAATGCCCGCGGGGACTATATTCCCAAAAACCCCCTGTCGACTGCGGGTGATGCCATCATCAACCTGGACGGGATAGATTTCACCAGAGAAAGCAACACTATCGAGGATGTCATCCCGGGTACCACGCTTAACCTTCGTCGGGTAAGTGACGAACCTGTCGAGATTTCGGTTGGTCCCGACCGTGAAAGCAGCAAGGATGCCATCATCGAGTTTATTGGCTACTACAATCAGCTATTTACCGAGATACTTATCCTGTCGCGCGGAACAGAGGATGTTGTCGATGAGATAGCCTATTTCACCCCGGAGGAGCGCGAAGATGCCATGAGCCGCCTTGGGATGATGCAGGGCGACAGCACCTTGAATCAGATTATCCGGGCGCTAAAAACGGCTACAGCGGCCCCCTACCCCACCGAATTGGAACAAGAGGTCGCTCTGCTGGCCCAGATTGGCATTTCCACCAGTTCAGCAAACCAGGGCGGTGGCTTTGATATGTCACGCCTGCGCGGCTACCTGCAGATCAACGAGAACCTGCTGGATGAGGCCCTGGAGAACCGCTTTACAGCCGTACGACAGCTTTTCGGGAACGACACCGACGGCGATGGCTCGATTGATTCCGGCGTTGCCTATCAGGTCGACCGGATGACCAGACCCTATGTTCAGACGGGGGGGATAATTGCCACCCGGACCGCCACCATCGACTCGTCGATTGACCGGTCAAACGATACGATAGAAACCTACAGTGAAAGATTAGAGGATTACGAAGCAAAATTGCGTAGCGATTTTGCCAAGATGGAGGGTGCTATCCAGCAAATGGAAAGCAACGCGCAAAGATTTGAAAACATGAACCCAGGAAACGGGAACTGATAAGCAGCGAAGCAGAACAGCAAAGGAAGCAGGAATGGAAATTTTTATCAATCAACAAACACTGGACGTAACACTTGACGGCCAGGAAACCATCGGCGGAATTATCCAGCAGCTGGCCAGCTGGGTGGAATCAAGCGGAGAATATATTATTGAAACCCTTATAGATGACATGGATGTATCAAGCGGTTTACCAGCTGATATTGCCAAGCGCCCAGGCAGCTCCGCCACCAAAATATGCCTGACCACTTGTCCCGCGCTTGAATTCAGGGTTCGCCGCCTGACCATCATGGATAACTACCTGAGCTTGTTGGAAGAAGCCATCCTTAAGTCTGACCTGCAAGGTATCAAAGCTATAACCGAAGAATACCCTTATCTGCAGAATCAGCTGAACGAAGAAATAACCGGTGTGGCCAGCGATAGTCCAGAGAATGAATTGCACACAATAATTGAGGCTCTCGGCCAGGAAACCCAGGAACTAACTAATGACCAGCGCCGATCTATCGGGGTAATCATCCAGATGACCAGGGCCATACTTGATGACAGGCGTAAAGAGATTATCCACCCGCTACAATCGGCCAACCAGGCGGCCCAACATATCCTTAAGCTCATTCCGGATATTATGGAGGTCTCGGTACAGTTACAATCCAACGAAGAAAAAAATGCCATGCAGACAGTTTTCTCGTTAACTGAACTATTAGGCAAGCTGTTGCGTACCATCTCGATTGCCGCCGAAGATCCCAAAATGCAAAAGGTGATCCCCTTTACCGAACTGCAGCAGGCACAACAGAATATTCACCAGCTGCTAAGGGATTTTGAGGATGCCTTTGCCGCCAACGATACCGTTACTGTCGGCGATATCCTTGAATACGAACTGGCACCGGTGCTGGAACAATTCTGCCATACCGTTATAGAATACACACCTGCCGCTGATAGCGGATCAGCAAAGGACGGGACGCAATAATGGCCAAGAAAATCGGCATGTTTGCACGCATGCGTTTCAAACGGGAAGCCCTCAGCCATGGACTTAACGACAACGAGATTACCGCGCTTATTTCGTTGGCCGAACGTTATCAGCTGCCATTGCCCGAAAGGCTTTTAAACGACGTCGATTTCCTGCTGGAACAGGCTGAACGCCTTCATGGGGTAACCCAGCGCCGAACCCAGTCCAGCGATGCCGCTGACGGGCGGCTGCACCATGTTTTTGCTGCCCTGCGCAAGCTTCAGACGGCACGAAACAGGACCCAGGCCATTATCCGCTCAACACGCGAGCTGGGTGTCGGCATGATGACAAGAGTAAAAATTGATAAAAAGAAGATTTATCAAAGCCTGATAACCACCAACAGTGATTCAGGTTTCGGAATCAAGGTACCAAGAGACCATTTGGGCAACCAGATACGGCTGAGAAAGGGGTCAAAGCTATACCTGCAGGCCGTTGGCGATGAGGGTAATCTGTACCAGTTTGCGACCACGGTAACCGGCTATAACACCATCCGCGGGGTGGCCGCCATGTTTCTGAGCCATACCTCGCAAATAAAAACAGTCAGCAAGCGACTGGCTCCCAGAAGGTTCTATGACAAACCAGCCTATTACTACCCCATCGTGGTAGAAACCCATCCTGAAGACCCGGAAAAAAAGAGGGCTCGCGTAATAGAAGAACGGCGCAACATCGGTACCGTTGAGGATATCAGCGCAGGCGGCTGCTGTTTGCGATGCCGAGCTCCGTTACCCAAGGATTCACTTTTAAAGGCTGAATTCGATACCCCCAACGGCGATCATATCCAGGTCTTTGGCAAGGTAGTAGGAATACAGCCCAACCGCACCGGCGGTCAGCGAATGCACGTACAATTCACAAGACTATCACGAAAGCATCTTAACACGATAGACGCTTTCGTATTAGGATTCGGTGAAAGACGACACAACAGAGCAGGCTAAAACATGAATTTGATTGAATTAAAAAATGTGCAACACATTAACTCACATATCCATTATCGAAGGGTTTTTGAGGCCAGTGCGGTACTGGAATACATGGGGCGCAAACCCGAAGAAAAAAAGATCCATTTTACCATTGAGCACTCCCCCTTGGGCGGCACATCGGTAGAGATTGATTATCTGGAACCTATTGATTACCCAATGCTGCCAGCCAAGCAGATTCTGAAAACGGTAATTGCCGAAATGGATAAAACCGGCAAACTAGGCTGATGGACATTTTCTCTGACTCAACAGAATTCACCGAAAATGTCGGGCGGGCCATTGGGGCTTGGGCCAAGCCAAAAACAGTAATAAGGCTGAATGGCGGCTTGGGGATGGGCAAAACAGTCATCGCCAAGGGCATTGCCAGGGGGCTTGGCATAGAAGAACCCATAACCAGCCCAAGCTACAGCATTATCCAGGAATACCCGGGGCAACCAGGGCTGATCCATATCGACCTCTACCGCATAAACGATGAAGATGAGATTGACGAACTGGGGCTGGATGAAATGCTGGCTGTTTCGCCGTCAGTGGTAATCATTGAATGGGCAGAGAGGGCCGATGCCAGCCGTTTTGCAGGTTTGAACTGTCTTGACCTGCAACTATTACCCGGTGAAAAACCAGAGCAACGGATCATACGACTACCCGATGATATTTCCATACCGGGCCTGGAGGGCGAAAAATGAAGCAGCCTACCATCCTGGCCTTTGA
>CAZDYA010000050.1:0-8504 GCA_964509515.1 uncultured Spirochaeta sp. | reverse complement strand
CCGTGATACTGGGCATAGCCCAGTATCTGGAAATCTGGGATGCGGATGAGTATCGTTCGTACCTGGATGAAAAGGAACTTGAGTTTAAAAGCGCCGCTGAAGAACTGGGAGGGCTCCTTCCTTTCTCTTAGCATGTGAAGAGGGGATTCATGCCGACGTACTATCACCGCCCTGTAATGCTGGATGAAGTTTTGCAATTACTGGCGCCGGACAATCAGTCGCAACTGATGGTTGATGGTACTCTGGGTGAGGGGGGGCATTCAGCCGCTTTTTTAACTCAATTTTCTGATCTGAATGTCGTGGGTCTGGAAACAGATCCGGGGATCATGGAGCGGGCGAGGGAGCGCCTGGCTCCTTTTGGCGATCGGGCCCGGGTGTTAAATACCTGGTTTGATGAATTCTTCGGTTCCTACCCATTGGAAACCAGGCCCGATCGAATCCTTCTGGATCTTGGAATCAGCGTGTATCATTATCAGGCGGCACAGCGCGGATTTAGTTTTCGCGCTGATGAGCCTTTGGATATGCGTTTGCGTCCGGATCAGGGTGTCTCCGTCAGGGATGTTGTCATGCTGACGGCTGAAGCCGAGCTGGCCGATATCATTTTTCGCTATGGCGAAGAGCGGTATAGCCGGCGAATCGCCAGGGCGATAGTGGCCCGGCGAAAGACTGACGAGATTGCGAGTGCCGCGCAGCTGGCCGAGGTTGTTTTTGGGGCTGTGCCAGTATCGTATCGTCATGGGCGGATTCACCCTGCGACGCGCACCTTTCAGGCTTTACGCATTCATGTCAATGATGAGCTTGGCAGGCTGGAAAGGGTGCTCTCCAGTGCCCTGGAGGCCTTGTTGCCCGGAGGCAGACTGGGGATTATTACCTTCCACAGCCTGGAGGACAGGATGGTGAAGCGGTTTTTTCATGATGCTGCCCGTAGCAGCATACCGGATCCTTCCTCGGTAAAAGGGGCTCGCGAGGTTGAGCCGATTGTTCGCTTGCTGCAGCGCAAGCCGGTGGTAGCTACCGAGCAGGAGGTTAGTGAAAATCCGCCTAGCCGTAGTGCAAAACTAAGGGTTGTCGAAAAGATTGCCCGAACTGCAGGGGAGAAGGCATGAACAAGTGGGTGGTATTGCTCTTATTGATTATTCCCTTGTTGCTATTTGCAAATGCCTATCAGGCCTTTCGCTTTGTACGCCAGGAAGACAGAATTGCGCGTTTGGACAAGGAGCAAAGGCAGTTGATCGAAGAAAACAAGAAGTTGATTACTGAAATATCATCCTTGATGAGTCCTCAACGCATTCTGGAGGTTGTTAAAGATCACGAAGATTATCAGCAGGGGCCGGATGAGCCGGTAATATATATTCAGGGGGCTGAGCGTGACTAGTGATGTTGCCGTTCCCTTTACCCTTGGTTCGGCTGCTCCAGTGTTGGGCACGGCCTTGCATCCTGTTATGTCCAGCGCGGCCATGGTTACCATGGTCGGTATCGATTCCCGGGCTATGGGAGAGGGCGGCTTGTTTGTGCCGCTACCGGGCCGGTTCACCGATGGCCATGCCTTTGTGAAATCTGCGCTGGATGGTGGCGCCCTCGCCGCCTTGGTGGCCGAATCGCAAGCCGAGTCGGTATTTGCCAGTATTCCTGATGATCAGCATAGCCGCTTGTTGATAGTTGATGACCCGCTGGAGGCTCTGCACCGCCTGGCACGTTGGTATCTTTCGGAAAGAGGGGATATTCAAAAGATTGCTGTTACTGGCAGTAATGGCAAGACGACGACCAAGGAATGCATAGCTTCTATCCTGGCTCAGGAGTTTTCAGTATTCAAGACCGCCGGGAATTACAACTCGGTCATTGGGGTTCCGCTAGCCCTTTTTGGTATTAAGGATGAGCATGCTTATGTAGTTTGCGAGCTTGCTATGAGTGAAAAGGGCGAGATGTCCAAGTTGGCAGCCCTGTTGAGTCCTGACCTTGCTGTGATCACGAACATTGGTACTGCTCATATTGGCAATCTGGGCAGCCAGGATGATATCGCGGTGGAAAAGAAGGCGGTTTTTTCCTGTTTCTCTGGACGCCAACTTGCGTTTATTGCCGAAGATGATGCGTACTATGATTTTCTATCTCAGGGAATCGCTGGCACGGTAGTGCCGTTTGGTGAAGTTCATACCCCTGGAATAAGCGGTGTAGAAGAAAACGGTCTGGATGGAACCCTGATATATTGGGATGGTATGGAAATCAATCTGCCTGTTCCTGGCCGACATAATGTTATGAATACGGCTGCTGCTATCAGTGTTGCCATGGAACTTGGGGTTTCTCCCGAGGCTGTCAAACGCGGGATAGAGAGCCTGCAGTTGCCCTTTGGTCGTGGCCAGATAATCCGTGGTGAGGTGAGCATAATTCAGGATTGTTATAACGCTAACCCGCAAAGTATGCGGGCCGCACTTGAGTTCTTTGCGTCGCTTGCCTGGAAAGGAAGAAAAGTGGCTGTGCTGGGCGACATGCTGGAGTTGGGCAGCGAGACCCGTCAGCAGCATGTCGCTCTTGTGTCGGAAGTCAGGGCCTATGGTTTTGACAGGGTTTACTGGGTCGGTGAAAACCTGGCAGGTCAGTTTACGGGCGCCGAATTGGTTTTGAATAAAAACGAATTTGCTGGTCCTGGAGTTGATGATATTGCTGATGACTTATGCGCTTATACGCGACCGGGTGATTTGCTGCTGCTAAAAGGCAGCCGCGGCATCGGCCTGGAGAAATGCAGTGAGTTGCTGCTAGCGGCTCCGGTTTGCAGGGGGGGAATAGGATGTTAAAAGAGTTATTGTTTCCGCTGACAGAGATTTTTACCCCCTTTAACATTTTTCAATATATCACCTTTAGGGCTTCCTATGCGGCGGTTACCTCCTTGCTTATCAGTTTTCTATTTGGACCGTGGGTGATTGAAATGCTACGGAGATTCAAGTTTGGCGAAACCATTCGATCTGATGGCCCGGAAAGTCATCATGTTAAATCCGGTACGCCAACCATGGGTGGCGTGCTTATGATCCTGTCCATTATTCCGGCTACCCTGCTTTGGATGAATTTTGACAGTTCAACTACCTGGATCGGGATGTTGGCCGTTGCTGGTTTTGGGGCGCTGGGATTCCTGGATGACTGGTGGAAGATAAGGCGCCGGGAGTCCGGCGGGTTATCGGTGGCTGCCAAGCTTATTATTCAGATAGTCGTCGCTGGTGGTTTGGCCACCTTGCTGTATTTTTTTGCCGGGGAACAGGGTACCTTGCTCTATTTCCCAATGATCAAGAAGCCATTGTTCGATATGGGGCTGTTTTTTATTCCCTTCGCTGTTATTTGGCTGGTAGGTTTTTCCAATGCGGTTAATCTTACCGATGGGCTGGATGGCTTGGCAACAGGTTTGGTAATCCTGGTAGCTCTGACCTTCGGTTTGCTGGCCTATATATCAGGCCGGGTTGATTTTTCTGAATATTTACAGATTCCCTACGTGGCCGGGGCTGGTGAATTGACCGTTTTATGTCTGGCGGTCGTCGGAGCCTGCGTTGGATTTCTGTGGTTTAATGGTCATCCTGCCGAGATCATGATGGGCGATACAGGCAGCCTGGCCTTGGGCGGGGTGCTGGCCACAGTTTCACTGATAATCAAACACGAATTATTACTCGTTATCGTTGGAGGGGTTTTCGTTATCGAGACCCTTTCGGTGATTATTCAGGTGAGCGGTTACAAACTTACAGGCAAGCGGGTGTTCAAGATGGCACCTCTACACCATCACTTTGAACTGGAAGGTTGGGCAGAAAGCAAGGTTGTCTTGCGCTTCTGGATATTGGGTGGACTTTTTGCCATCCTGAGTTTTTCGACGCTTAAGTTGCGATAGGGGCAGTTGGGGGATATGAGTTCCGTTTTTTCGGTGGAAACAGTACAGAACAAAAGGTTTGACCGCGCCATGCTGCTGGCGGTGGTGCTGCTGGCCGGTGTAGGGCTGGCTATGCTGTTTTCGGTGTCATACTCCCGAGCTGACACCCTCTTCCGTAACCCCTTCTACTTTGTTCAACGGCAAAGCCTGCTCATGCTGGTGGGCTTGATCGGAGCCTTGATTCTGTCAGGTGTTAACCTGAAAACTGTCGAAAGATTTGTACCCTTTGCACTGGCAGGCAATATTGTTTTGCTATTGCTGACCTTTGTCCCGCAGCTTGGGGCGTCATATCTTGGGGCCCGTCGCTGGATCGTGTTGCTGGGCTTCTCTTTTCAGCCTTCAGAGCTGCTAAAGCTGACGATGGTCATGTATTTGGGCTTTTTGTTGGGCAGAAAACAGGACCGTTTTGATGATGCGGTTAACACGCTATTGCCACCGGTTCTTATGACATTTCTGCTGGTTGGCCTGGTGTATCTGCAGAACGATTTTTCCACGGCGGTTTTGCTGCTGGTAATTGCGGCGACCATGTTTTTTGTGGCGGGTGTTCGTATCAGGTACTTTGTCAGTCTGGTAATTATTGGGCTGCCTTTGTTGACCTTGTTGGTCTTGTCCAGAGAGCACCGAGTCAATCGTATACTGAGTTTTCTTGAGCCGGGGATTGATCCCAGGGGAGCAGGCTACCAGGTTTTGATGTCACAGAATGCCCTGCGCGCTGGTGGTTTCTGGGGACAGGGTATTGGTATGGGGCGCTATAAATTCGGTATTTTGCCGGAGGCCCACAGTGATTTTTTGTTTGCAATCGTTGGTGAAGAGCTGGGCTTTGTCGGTATTTTCCTGGTGTTGGTGTTGTTTTTGTATCTGGGTTACCGCGGATTTCTGGTGGCCCGTAATGCTGAAACCGGTTTTGTCAGAATATCCGCCTTTGGGCTCAGTTGTGCACTCATTTTTCAGGCCTTGTTGAATATGGCCGTTGTTGCTGGAGCTGTTCCGGCGACTGGTGTGACACTGCCATTCTTTTCCTCCGGGGGAACATCGGCCATGGTGAGTGTCTGGATATGCGGTATGTTGCTTGGCCTATCGCGGCATGTGCCCCGTGATGCTGCCGGCACAGGACGTATATTGAAAGGGGGGGCGCTTGGCTGACAGGGTTTCTTATCCCCAGTATGACCCCTCTCATGATTATCACTTTGTTCCGCCCTTGCATGCGGTCAAGGTGGATGCTACTAAAGGCGGCGGGTCCAAGGGGCGACGCCGTTCGGGGGGGATGATGCGCCGGATAGTATTTGCGTTCCTTTTTGTCGGATCGGCATTGCTGGCGGCGGAAATTCTTTTTCAGACGGTGCTCGCGCCACGCATGGCTATTAGAAAAATAATCATTGAAAGTGACTTGCCCTTTTCCCAGGAATACCTGCTGCGCTCTGCTGGTATTAACGAGGGTGATCTTTATTTCTCGGTAGATACCCAGAAGATCCAGGAACAGTTAAGCAGCATCCCTCTGGTAGAACAAGCCGAGGTGGAAAAGCGTTTCCCTGGACAGTTGAGGATGGTGCTGCATAAGCGCACCCCGCTGGCGGTTGCGGCAATGAGCGGCAGCCAGGGACCGCTGGTTATTGATGCAAATGGAGTAGTCTTTCAACAGGGTTACCCGCGTGATTACAAGAGCCTGCCGGTGCTATCGGGGTTCGAGGTGGCCAATATCGAGCTGGGAGCCAGTTTGCCGGCGGCCATGCGGGTAGCGCTGAGTGATCTGGAGGTTCTGCGGATGCATCATCCGGTGCTTTTTAACCTGATATCTGAAATTGAATATGAAATGGTACATGAGCGCCGGTTTGATATGGTCTTGTATTTTACCCATGTAAGGTTTCCTGTAATGGTAGGTAGCCGCTTGGTGCCAGAGAAAATCTCTGGTATCATTCGGATACTGGAAGTTCTTCGACGACAGGGTGTAATTGATGATATTCTGGAGATCGATTTTCGCGGTGATGAAGTGTTGTACACGAGAAGGGAGGGCTAGATTGTGGCACATGATGATCTCGTTGTAGGACTCGATATTGGCACCACTTCGGTAATTGCGGTGATAGCCGCCATAGATGAACAGGGGCAACCCGAGATACTGGGTTTGGGTAAGGCGCCATCCTTTGGCTTGCGAAAAGGGGTGGTCATTAATATTGAGTCAACCTTGCAATCGGTCAGTCTGGCAATCGAGCGCGCTGAACAAATGGCCGGAAGGGATGTCCATTCAGTGTACACCGGGATTGCCGGCGGTCATATCGAAGGCATCAACAGTCGGGGGGTAGTTCCAATTACTACCAGAGAAAGGGAAATAACCCAGGCTGATATGGATCGCGTTATTCAAACGGCCAAGGCTGTTGTGATTCCCATGGACAGGGAGCTTTTGCACGTTATTCCCCAGGAATTTATTGTTGATGACCAGGGCGGGATCAAGAATCCCATAGACATGATTGCCGTGCGTCTTGAGGCCGAGGTGCACATTATCACTGGTTCGGTGACCAGTGCCCAGAATCTGGTTAAATGTATCAATCGCGCCGGTTTCAAGGTTGAGCAGATTGTGCTGGAGTCCCTGGCTGCCGGGCATGCAGTATTGACCGAGGATGAAAAGGAGTTGGGGGTGCTGCTGATTGATCTGGGTGGCGGGACAACCGATGCCTTGTTGTACATTGAGGGCGCGCCGTATTTCACTTCTGTGTTATCCATAGGCGGGGCGCAGGTTACCGGTGATATCAGTTATATGCTGAAAACCCCAATTGAGGCGGCCGAAAAAATCAAGATTGAATCGGGGGTGTGCCACCCCTTGCATGTTGATGAGAACGAGCCGGTTATTATCCCGGCTGTTGGCGGTCGTCCGCCAGTGAGGATATCCCAGGGAGATATCTGTGAAATCGTGCAGCCCAGAATGGCAGAAATTTTTTCCATGGTCAGGGAGCGGGTTTTTGTAAAGGGGTACCGTGACCGCTTTGCCGGCGGCGTGGTGCTAACCGGCGGCGGAGCGATGATGCCCGGTGTTGTTGAGCTGGCGCAGGACGTCTTTCAGGCTGCGGCCCGGGTCGGGGTTCCCGGCAGTTTTGGCGGACCGGTGGCACAGTACAGCAGCCCGGAATACGCATCGGTTGTTGGCTTGATGCAATACGGCTTTCAGCGCCGACAGGCAAACGAGGGAGCAATTAGCCCCGGCGATGTTCAGGGCTCAGTAATTAAAAGGATAGGTAACTGGATACGTAATTTTTTTGAATAGCAGACCATACATTCACGGGAGGGGAGTATGAGATTAAATGTAGTGGAAGATCACGGTGCAATGGGCAGTGAAAGCCCCACAGTAATCAAGGTAATAGGAGTCGGTGGCGGTGGCAGCAATGCTGTGAACCGCATGATAGAGGCCGGCGTAAGGAATGTGCATTTTGTGGCGGTGAACACCGATATGCAGGCGCTGCAGCGCTGCCGGGCACCGCAGAAGATTGCCTTGGGCAGGGAACTGACTGGGGGTCTGGGTGCTGGCGGTAAGCCGGAGGTTGGTGAAAACGCCGCCAAAGAAGATAAAGATGTAATCGCGGACGTTATCCGTGGTGCAGATATGCTGTTTATTACGGCCGGGATGGGCGGAGGAACCGGGACAGGAGCCGCCCCGGTAATTGCCGAAATTGCCAGGGAACTGGGAGTGCTTTCTGTGGCGGTTGTTACCAAGCCCTTCGATTTTGAAGGCCGACGCAAGGCCAAGCTGGCTGATGATGGCATAGTCAGGCTTCGTGAGCATGTTGATACCCTGATCACCATACCCAATCAGCATTTGTTGAAGATTGTTGATCGCAAGACCCCCTATGAGCAGGCCCTGCTGATGGCCGACGATGTGCTGCGTCAGGGGGTTCAGGGGATATCTGACCTGATAACCATTGCCGGTGATATAAATATTGACTTTGCTGATGTTCGGACGGTAATGAGCGGCCAGGGCGACGCCCTGATGGGTATCGGAATTGGCGAAGGCGATAACCGTGCTGTCGATGCTGCAACCAATGCCATCAACAATCCCTTGCTTGAAGATGCTCACATCGAGGGCGCTCAGGGAATCCTGGTTAACGTTAGCGGCGGCCGCGATTTCAGTTTGATGGAACTTGAAGAGGTAGTGAATATAATTACCAATACCACTGACAGTGATGCCATGATTATTGCTGGTACTGTCATCGACGATGCCTTTGACGGCATGGTCAAGGTTACCGTTGTCGCTACCGGTTTCGAAAAGGAAACCACTCACAGGGTAATGCAAACACCGGTTCAGGAAAGCGCACAATCGACTCAGGAAGAGGTGATGTCGCTGGAAAGTTGGAACAATCTGTTTTCTTCCCGCAAGGGCGGAAAGACTCATCATCATGATGATGATGGCCAGCTGGAACTTCCAACAGCCATGCGTTGGCGGAAGGCTGCCGGTGGCGTGGGGATGTAATGACCAATACCCGGTTGATTGAAGGTTTCCGAGATTACCTGTTGGTTGAACTGCACCTTGCCGAAGCCACGGTTGAAACCTATTACCGCGAGTGCAGAGCCTTCGCAGCCTATCTTGAAGATGAGCGCTTGCAATTGGGCGAGGTTGATC
>CAZDYA010000049.1:0-8604 GCA_964509515.1 uncultured Spirochaeta sp. | reverse complement strand
TCAAGCAGGATTTTTTTCGCTCCGCTATCTATAGACTCTTTGAATGTCTGGCGTAGTTCCCCAGCGGAATATAAATCAAGCTGACCAATCACTTTTATTGCAGTAGAAGAGGCTGACAATTTTTCTGTTTCTATATGCATGATTACTCCTTGCAGGCTAGCAAAACCTATAAATATTAAGATTGTCTTAGGTGAAACGAATTAACCAAAACGAAACGCATATCTAACCAAGTGCTGTCAACTTAAGCATGAAAAAAATCAGGAGGTGCATTTTATGCATGTTGTGAGTAAAGAAACTTTTCAAAAGATTGATGCCCGCCGAGTGCATGGTTCTTCTGTTGCCAGGGTAGGAAGCCAATACAATTATGTTAAGACAGACGATTCTGTAGAAGACGTAGCCGATAGCTTTATCAGACACCCCGAGGTTCTGGCGGTTGGGGTAGTGGATTCAAATATGCGGCTTGTTGGCGTGGTCCAAAGAAGTGATCTTTTTCATCGTCTTGGTAAGCCGTATGGTCGCGATATTCTTGGGCGCAAGCCAATTACCGATGTAGCCGAAAACAACCCGACATTTTATTACGAAAGCAATGTTTTTAATGTTGCAGAAAAAGTAAGTGCCCTGAATTCTGAACGACAGAGAATTCGTTTTTTTGGCTTGGTTGACGATAAGGACGGCTTTGTTGGGTTATTTTCCAGTATGGATATTCTGTCATATTTGGCGTCATTGACTCAGCAGGATATCAGTCTGGCAGGTATGTTGCAGGAGCGTATGCAGCACCATGATGATATTTTGAAGGGAGAAAATTGTAGCTGCATTGCAATTTCAAAATATGCCAAGGGTATGGGGGGTGACTTTCATTTCTTGTTGCGAATGCCGGATGGCAGGATTCTTATGGCCCTATGTGACGTATCCGGTAAAGGAGCCGCAGCTTCCATTATTACAGGAATGCTTTGGGGAATGATGAAGGTATACGACTATTCCCGAGGTCTGGTTCAATTGGTCAAGGATGTCAACAGGGCGGTTATAGAAGCCTTTCGTCTGGAAAAATATTTAACCGGGATATTTGCCATATACAATGAGAAGACACGCGAACTGGTATTGGCTGATATGGGACACGGGCATCTTTGTGTAGGGCGTAATGGAAAGGTACGCGAAGTGTCTATTGCACAATCGAATCTGCCGGTAGGTATCGAGCTCGATATTGAGCCTCAGTTGTCGCGTTTGCGACTAAAGCCCGGCGATACCTTGGCGATTGTTACTGACGGTTTGATCGAACAGCAGAATATTGAAGGGCAGGAACAGAATATTGAAACCTGGTTGGCCGGTATGCAGGAAGGAGATCTGCTGGAGTACTGCAATGATTTGATTCAACGTTTTAATGAATATCGTCGTGGCGTTGTTCAGTTGGATGACGTGTCGGTAATGCTGTTAAGAGCAGAGGCTTAGTCGTTCTTAACGCTTTTCTAACAAAAATCATACAATTTTCTAACCAAGGGAACTTAGGTTAGGGACAAGTTATTTACACAAAAACAAGGAGTATGTGTATGAAAAAAGGTATTGTTTCTTTGCTGCTGGCAGCAGCAATGGTTCTGTTGGCCGTGACCCCTGCTTTTGCCATGGGTGGTAGTGAAGCTGAAGGTCATACCATTGAAGTAACAGGTTCAACATCTGTTTATCCTTTGATGGAAGTTTTGGCCGCTAATTTCATGGAAATGAATCCTGAAGTTGTTATCAATGTTAGCGGAACCGGTTCTGGCGACGGTGTAACTGGTGCCAACACTGGGGTAGCAGAAATCGGTATGGCTAGCCGCAACCTGAAATCCAGCGAAATGGGTTATGGTCTGGACGAGCTGGTAATTGCCGTAGATGCTATCGCTGTAGTTGTTAATCCTGAAAACCCTGTAAATGATCTTTCTCTTGAGCAGATCAAGAAGATTTACACTGGCGAAGTAACTAACTGGTCACAGGTTGGCGGTCAGGACCGTCCTATCTCTGTAATTTCTCGCGAGCCAGGCAGCGGAACCCGTGGCGCTTTCGAGGGCGTAGTTGGCTTTGCTGATCAGCTGGTTGCTGGTGCGGTTGAGTTTGATGGTACCGGCGGGGTGCGTGCAGCTGTAGCTGGTAACGTAAACGCTATCGGTTATATCTCGCTTGGTTCCATGGCACCCGAAGTTAAGGCCTTGGAGGTTAACGGTGTTGAAGCTACCAGCGAGAACGTAGTAAACGGCAGCTATGCAGTTTCCCGCCCATTCCTGATCCTGTACCGCGAAGACAAGATCCATGCTACAACCAAGAAGTTCCTGGAGTACATGGTTTCTACCGAAGTACAGCACGGAGTTGTTGCAGAAAAGTTTGTTCCTGTTAAGTAATCTTACTTAAAAGAACCAATTATGATTGGCGGTGCCGCATTAGCGGCATCGCTTTGCACTTTGAGCATTGAGGGAGTCGAATGAGTAATTCAGGCAAAAGACAAACCCGACGATTGATTGACAATTCGATGCGCCGGATTTTCCGTGTTATTTCATGGTTTTCTGTTGTTGCGCTTATTTCCATGCTGGTGTTTGTGTTCGTTCAGGGAATAGAGCCTTTTGTGCGTCCTACGGCACACAGTATCGAGATTGTAATAAGAAATTTTGACAAGATTAAAATCAATTCAGTTGAATATGGTGAAGAAACCCGCGGGGTAATACCGGTCTCGGAGGATAGCGAGGCTATTCACATTGAGTTTGAAAACAAGGGCGAACTTGTTGATGTTCGCATACCAATAAACGATGATGCCACCGAGGCTGGCATGCTGAGCTTTCCTGCGAGCCTTGATGACAATATCAGCTCCCAAGAGGACTTGACCTGGGTTTTGAGCTGGGCGGGCAGGCTGCCTGGCGTCGAAAAAAGTGTCTATATAACTGTTCCGGAGCCGCGACACGGTATTCTTCCATTCCTTTTTGGTACCGAATGGCGGCCTGTGCACCGCAAGCTCTACGGGATCTTCCCGATGATCGTAGCCACCTTGCTGACGACGTTGGGGGCAATTATCCTTGGTGTTCCGATTGCCTTGCTGTCAACCGTGCTGATTTCCGAGTTCCTTTCCAAAAAAACAGCTATGCTGGTGCAGAATTCTATTGATTTGCTGGCCGGGATTCCTTCTGTTGTATATGGCTTTTTTGGCTTGATGATTGTCGTTCCCTTGGTTCAAAGCCTGTTTAACTCGGCATCGGGTAGCTCCCTGATTTCCGGGGTTATAGTGCTTGGAATAATGATACTGCCAACGGTTGTCGCTATTAGTCTGACTTCACTCAAGGCCGTTCCGGTGGAATATCGCGAAGCTTCCCTGGCCTTGGGCGCAACCAAGATGCAAACTTCCTGGCGGGTTGTTTTTCCGGCGGCCGGATCTGGAGTCTTTGCCGCTATCATCCTTGGGGTTTCGCGGGCCATTGGCGAGACCATGGCGGTAATCATGGTGGTTGGCAACAGCCCGCAGCTGCCGACAGCGCTTACCGACAGTGTAAGAACCCTAACCGGTACGATTGCTTTGGAGATGGGATATTCGGCCGGGCGGCATAATCACATGCTGTTTTCCATTGGTATCGTGTTGTTCATAATTATCTTTCTGCTTAATACAGTGTTTATGCGCTTGAAAAGCCGGATGCTGGCGAGGGGGATGTAAATGTCACCAGAATTACGCAAAAAAAACCGTCAGAAAAGAAAGATCATTGATGGTTTTATCTATGGCTTGATGGTTGTCTCCACCTTGGCGATTGTCGCTGCCTTGTTGGCGATTATCGCCTATATACTCGTGAACGGTATTGGTGGCGTTAACCTGGGCTTTGTTTTCGGTCATGGTGAACACAGTATCCTGCCGATGATAGTGACCACCTTTTTCGTTGTCGTGGTGTCCATGCTGATTGCCTTGCCGGTTGGAATAATTACAGCCGTGTTTCTAACCGAGTACAGTACCAATAGTAAGGCCTTGCGCTTTATTCGGCTGGCTATCGAGACCTTGGCTGGCATTCCATCAATATTGTATGGTTTGTTCGGCCTGCTGGTATTCAGCCGGCTTTTCGGTTTTGGCCAATCCATCATCGCTGGTGGCTTTACCCTGAGCATTATGGTTTTGCCGGTCATTATTCGAACTACCGAAGAATCACTAAAGACCATTCCGCAGGAAATGCGGGAAGGTTCATTGGCCTTGGGAACAACCCAGTGGCAGACAATATACCGGGTTGTTTTACCTTCGGCTTTCCCTGGTATTATTACGGCTTGTATCTTGTCTATCGGTCGTATCGTAGGTGAGGCGGCACCGGTCTTGTTGACCGTTGGTATCGCCAAGAACCTGCCAACCAGCATTTTTCAGTCGGGGCGCACCCTGACAATTCATCTTTATTATTTGACAAAAGAGGCGTTAAGGCCGGAAGATTTTCAGACAGCTTTTGCGACCGCTACAATCCTGGTTATCTTTGTGATCATCGTAAATGCAACGACCAGGTTAACCACTTCGGCATTTCATAAAAGGATGGGACAATAATGACTACTACAGATACAGCAAAAAAAATTCAGGTTGAAGGGTTGGACCTCTTCTATGGTGATTTTCAGGCCTTGAAAAATATTTCCCTTGATGTTCCTGAAGGCCAGGTAGTTGCCTTGATCGGGCCTTCTGGTTGTGGGAAATCAACCTTTATTCGGGTACTAAATCGAATGAACGATTTGATTGAAGGCTGTACCATCACCGGCAAGGTTAGTCTGGATGGTGAGAACATCTACGAAGATATGGATGTTACCGAGCTGCGTACCCGGGTTGGAATGGTTTTTCAAAAACCCAATCCCTTTCCCATGAGTATCTGGCAGAATGTGGCCTATGGGCCCAAGATGCAGGGGCATCATAATAAGCATGAACTTGATGCCCTGGTCGAGGAATCGCTGAAAAAGGCGGCACTGTGGGACGAGGTCAAGGATAGATTGCGCAAATCAGCCTTGGGTCTTTCCGGTGGTCAGCAGCAGCGTCTGTGTATCGCCCGCGCGATTGCCATGTCACCAGAGGTGATACTGATGGATGAACCCACCAGTGCGCTTGATCCGATTGCCACCAAAAAGATTGAAGAGTTGATTGGTGAGCTCAAAAAGGATTATTCAATTGTTATTGTAACGCACTCCATGAATCAGGCCGCCCGTATTAGCGACAAGACCGCCTTCTTTTTGCTGGGTGAGATTATCGAATATGGCGCCACACCGCAGATATTTGAGAACCCGGTTAAGCAGGAGACCAGCGATTACATTCACGGTCATTTTGGCTGATTTTTCCATATAATTATTTGCAAGCCTCCTCGTAATGCATTAGCGTGTTATTCGAAACGAGGAGGTACTAATGTCTGAACCACAAGAGGTTTTACTTGCAATCCGCATGCGTTGGCTTATCTGGCTTAGCAAGCCAATCAAGCTTTTATGGTATGTGATCGTTGAGGCAGCAATGGCGTTGTGGCGCTTGCTGCGCATTTCTGCTCAAGGGGTCCGTGGAAGCTATAACGCGGATTTGTTGAAAAAGTCATCAATGGGGACAGCCGCAGTTTTTTTGGTGTTGTTTCTGTCGGCCTATTGTGCAGCTCTCTTTGAGCTGGTCATGTTGGTGCCAATTGGAATCGCCTTAGCGGTTATTCCGGCTGCATGGACCCTTGGAGAGGTGACAGCTGTCGCTGGCGGAATCATTCCTGCTGGCACGAAACCGGCAAAAAATGCCAAAAATTCCAATGAAATCCCGACGGGTGTCGGTAACAAGGTAGCATTAACCATGGCCCTGTATGTGGGAATCATTTTGCTGGCCATTGTAATTCAGGCTGCCTTGGCTCTTCTGCCAGCTGTGCCGAAAGCCGGTCCATTGTTTCTGGGTATTGTGCTGATACCAAATGTGTTTCTCTCGGCAATTGCCTTGGTAGCAATGTTGCTATTAAGTTACAGCATGCTGGTATTACCATCCTACTTTGTTGTTGACAAAAAGAAAGCAGAAAAATTTGGCCTTGCCTATATCAAAAGCTTGAATGTCGAATTGCTTGGAATATTAAAAGGCAACTCTTTTTGGATACAGGCTTTGATTATTGCGCCTGTGGCTTTGGTGTTTTCCTTGGTGGCTGCCTTGCCGATGATTTTGCTGGTTGGCGCAAGTTTCGCCCTTGCCATGATCGTGCAAGGAGGGGTGACGGCATTTTCCGAAACGGCTGGGCAATCAATGGCGGCTTTGAGCCAGGTTATTGGCAATTCACTTGAAAGCCTTTCGAGCTTTCCTGTGATGGTTCAGATAGGCATGGTATTGGTTTTGCTTGCATTAAGCTTGCTGTGCGGTGCTGGCATAAGCCCGCTGGTAGGCTGTTTCGCATCCATTTACCATAATTTGTATAAGCAACGCATGGAAGGTAAGGGCTGGACTTTTATCGTCTTACTGGTCGTACTGGCAATTGCAGGCTTTTTTGTCTGGGGCGCTTTGCTGGCACTGGGAACGATGCTGGCTGGCCTGCTTCAGTCATTGATGTAAACATCCTGCGAACTGTAGCCTTTTAGCGCAGTTGAAAACGCACCGGGTAGCGGTAGCGGACAGCGGTGGGAACGCCGTTGATTTCTGCGGGCCGCACCCGGATATCTTTGATTGCTTCGATGGCCGCTTCGGCAAAACCATAGCCGGGGTCCTTTAGAACCTTGATATCCCTGATAACACCTTCTGAATCGATATACAATTCCAGAAAGACCGTGCCCTCCAAACCCTGACGGCGGGCAATCAAGGGGTACTCGATCCTTTGCAGGATCTGCTGTGTTGGTATTTCTGGGATAACACTGATTTGGTGCTGGGCAACATACTCAACCTCGACCACGCGGCGGTCAGTTTCCTTGAATGATTCGGAAGGGGCGTCCTGATGCGGAATCTCGATGATCTCTTCTTCTTTTGGTTCTTCCTTTGGTGGCTCCGGTGGTGGTGGCACAAAGAGCCTGGCATCCACCAGCTTGAATACCTCGGCACGCTGGGAATCCTCGGACGATCCGGTGCTGATTTGAACGCTTACAAACAGAATTATGTGAATCAAGGTTGCGATCCCCAGTAGCAGCCAGCGAAGTTTGCGCATCGTCATCTATAGCTCCCGTACCACAAAAGAAACGACCCGATGCTGCAGCAGCTGTAAAAGATTGACTACTTCATGCACATGCGAATATGGGGTGTCCTTGTCGGCGATGATATGGATTCGGGTGCTTGGGTTTTCAAGAAAGACAGTGACGATGTGGTTCTCGACATCCTGCATGCTAACTGGCTGTGCATCAATAAAGAGCTGTCCCTGTTGATCAACCCAAATCTCGGTGTTGTGTTCGGCCTGTGTTAGAAGGGCCTCGCGGGATTCGGGATAATCAATCCGGATTTCTTCGCGGTAGTCGATCAACGATACCAGCATGATAAAAATCAAAAGCAAAAAGGCGATATCAGACATGGCGGATATCGGGATGGCACTTTTGGTTCTGCGCTTGCCAATTTTCATTCATTGTCCTCCTGCAAGCGGAAGGAAAAATTCTCTACCTTCAGGCGGTGAACCATGCCCAAAATATCGACAACATTTTGATATATGGCCTGCGGATGAATCAATAACTGAATTGTCATGTTGGGCCGGCGGGCAACCTGATCTTCGATGCGACGGCCCAAGTCATCGAAGGTGATGACTTCGTCGCGCAGCTTGATGGAGCCGTCAGCTTGCAGGGAGATTATGGCAAGATCATCCTCCTGTATCCATGAAGTGCCGCCTTTTTCGGGCAAACTCAACAGGAATCCATAGTTGAGCTGAAATCCGGCAATCACCATAAAATAGATGATCAGCAAGAATGCCAGGTCGCTCATTACACCGGAATCACCAGGCGATGCTATATCACGCTTGCGGGTTTTTAATTTCAACTCGCTCCTCCCGATTATTTGCTGGCTGTGGTCTTCTGGCTTGCAGCATTGACGGCATCGCAAATTGCCTTTTCCAGATGGGCAGCGAAGCGGTCAACAATGTGTGACAGGATGTTGACGGCTGTCATGGCAATAATCGCGATGATCAGACCATACACAGTAGTAATCAGCGCTTCGTAGATGCCGTGGGCAACCAGCTGGGCGTTTACCTGATCTGCTTCGGCAATCGAGCGGAAGGCGCCGATCATTCCCGAAACGGTGCCTAGAAATCCGCACAGGGGGGCGATGGCGGCCAGCGCGGTTAAAAAGTTAAAGCCGTTTTCCAGTTCGCGGATGGTTTCATTGGCCTCGGCCTCGGCGGCCTTTTCCATGCGATGCTCGCCAAGCGGAGCGTTCTCGAGCAAGGCAATCATGGTCTTGCGGGCGCTGCGTTTCTCTGGCATTTGCCGGCAGTAGTCCAGGGCAGAGGAACTGCTTTCGGACTCAATCTTTGTTAAAAGATCCTGATGGATATCGCGAACCTGCAGGTTTTGCATGCCAAGGTATATGGCGCGTTCAACAATCAATGCCAGGGTAACAATACTGAAAACCAGCAGGGGCCACATGAATGGACCTCCCAAGGCAAATAGCTGTAATAGTGACATGGTTTCTTTCATTCAGGTCTCCTTGATATCTCTGCTATTCTACTAGCA